>DASSPC010000047.1:0-23550 GCA_035699865.1 Oryzihumus sp.
CTGAAGCACCTCGACGGGATGGACTCGCTGCTGTCCATCGTGCAGATGCCGGGCGGCGTGCCGGTCGCGACCGTCTCGGTCGGCGGGGCACGCAACGCGGGGCTGCTCGCCGTGCGGATCCTCGCCTCCGGCGCCGACGCCCAGGCCGGGGAGCTGCGGGCGAAGATGCTGGACTTCCAGCGCCGCCTGCGCGACGAGGCGCACGCCAAGGGGGAGCGGCTTCGCTCCCGGCGCACCCAGCAGACGGGGTTCGGCGCCGGGCGCTGAGCGGGACCGGACTGCTCAGGCGCTGCCGCGCAGCGCGGGAAGTGCCTCGGCCAGCGCCTCCCGCCAGTCGCGGATCGGCTCGAGGCCGGCGTTGTCCCAGCCGTCGTGGCCGAGGACGCTGTAGGCCGGCCGGGGCGCCGGCCGGGGGAAGGCCTCGGTCGTGGTCGGGCTGATGCGGGACGGGTCGAGCCCGGCCTCACGGAACACCTGCTGGGCCAGCTCGAACCACGTCGCGGCGCCGGAGGAGGTGCCGTGGTAGGTGCCGAACGGCGCGGCCGTCTCCACGAGCCGCACGATGGCCTGCGCCAGGTCCGCGCTCCACGTCGGCTGGCCGGCCTGGTCGGCGACGACCGAGAGCGTGTCCCGCTGGGTCGCCAGGTGGAGCATCGTCTTGACGAAGTTCGGCCCGCCGGCGCCGTAGAGCCAGGCCGTGCGCACGGTCCAGGACTCCGGGCAGTAGGCACGCACCGCCCACTCCCCGGCCGCCTTGGTGCGGCCGTACGCCGAGCGTGGCGCGAGCGGCGCGTCCTCGGTGTAGGGGGTGACCGCGTCGCCCGCGAAAACGTAGTCCGTCGAGACGTGGACGAGGCGAGCCCCGTGCGTGGCGGCGGCGCGGGCCAGGTTGGCCGCGCCGACGGCGTTGACCGCGAAGGCCTCGGCCTCGTGGGTCTCTGCGTCGTCGACCGCGGTCCAGGCGGCGGCGTTGACCACGACGTCGTGGCGCCGGACCGCGTCGTGGCAGGCCTGCGCGTCGGTGACGTCGAGGTCGGCCCGTCGCGCGAGGGTCACCTCGGCGTCGCGGCTCGCCAGCACGGCGCCGAGGTCCTGGCCGAGCATGCCGGCGGCACCGGCGACCAACCACCGCGTCATCGGCGCGGTCATCCCGGCAGGGCGGCGCGGTCCTTCAGCGGGCGCCACCACGTCTCGTTGTCGCGGTACCACTGCACGACCTCGGCGAGGCCCTGCTCGAACGGCACCTGCGGGGCGTAGCCCAGCTCGTCGGAGATCTTGGTGATGTCGACGGAGTAGCGGCGGTCGTGTCCCTTGCGGTCCTCGACCGGCTCGACCATCTCCCAGCCGACCCCGGAGGCGTCGAGCAGCAGGCCGGTGAGCTCCTTGTTCGTCAGCTCGGTGCCGCCGCCGATGTTGTAGACCTCACCGGGCCGGCCCGAGGCCCGCACCAGCTCGATCCCCCGGCAGTGGTCGTCCACGTGCAGCCAGTCGCGCACGTTCATCCCGTCGCCGTAGAGCGGCACCTTCAGCCCGTCGATGAGGTTGGTGACGAACAGCGGGATGAGCTTCTCGGGGAAGTGGTAGGGGCCGTAGTTGTTGGAGCACCGGGTGATGGAGACGGGAAGGCCGTGGGTCCGGTAGTAGGACCGCGCGAGCAGGTCAGAGGAGGCCTTGGAGGCGGAGTACGGCGAGTTCGGCTCCAGCGGGTGCGTCTCCGGCCAGGACCCCTCGTCGATGGAGCCGTAGACCTCGTCGGTGGAGACGTGCACGAACTTGTCGATGCCCCGGCGCAGGGCCGCGTCGAGCAGGGTCTGCGTCCCCACCACGTTGGTCATGACGAAGTCGGCGGCACCGAGGATGGAGCGGTCCACGTGGGACTCGGCCGCGAAGTGGACCACCTGGTCCACCTCGGTCATCAGGTCGTCGACGAGCCCGAGGTCGAGGATGTCGCCCTGCACGAAGCGCAGACGCGGAGAGTCGGCGACCGGGTCGAGGTTGGCCTTGTTGCCCGCGTAGGTCAGCTTGTCCAGCACCACCACGTCAGCGTCGTGGAGACCCGCGAAACCGCCGCTGAGGGCGCGGCGCACGTAGTTGGAACCGATGAAGCCGGCAGCGCCGGTGACCAAGACCTTCACGCACCCGACCTTAGCGGACCCGGGCGGGCTCGTTCCGGGGCCGGGTGCGCCGGTAGGGTCTGCGGACATGAAGGGAATCGTGCTGGCCGGTGGGTCGGGGACACGCTTGCACCCGATCACGCGGGCGATCAGCAAGCAGCTCATGCCCGTCTACGACAAGCCGATGATCTACTACCCGCTGTCGACGCTGATGATGGCGGGCATCCGCGAGGTGCTCGTCATCACGACGCCGCACGACCGCGAGCAGTTCGAGTGGCTCCTCGGTGACGGGGAGGCCTGGGGGCTGTCGATCAGCTACGCCGTGCAGGAGAGCCCGGACGGGCTGGCCCAGGCGTTCCTCATCGGCGAGGACTTCATCGGTGACGACTCGGTCGCCCTCGTCCTCGGCGACAACATCTTCTTCGGCACGGGCCTGGGCACGTCCCTGAGGTCCAACACCGACATCGTCGGCGGTCACGTCTTCGCGCAGCACGTCTCCGAGCCCTCCGCCTACGGCGTCGTGGCGTTCGACAAGGACGGCACCGTGCTGTCCATCGAGGAGAAGCCGGCGAAGCCCAAGTCCAACTACGCCGTTCCCGGGCTCTACTTCTACGACAACGACGTCATCCAGATCGCCAAGGAGCTCAAGCCCAGTGCGCGGGGCGAGCTCGAGATCACGGGCGTCAACGAGGCCTACCGCACGCGTGGTGACCTCACGGTCAGCGTGCTGCCCCGAGGCACCGCCTGGTTCGACACCGGCACCTTCCAGGGGCTGCTCGAGGCCAGCGAGTTCGTCCACGTCGTCGAGGCGCGTCAGGGCTACAAGATCGGCTGCGTCGAGGAGATCGCCTGGCGCAACGGCTGGATCGACGACGCGGCCTTCGAGGCGCTGGCCGAGGCGCAGGTCAAGAGCGGCTACGGCACCTACATGCTCGACCTCCTGCGCCGCCACCGGGAGGCAGTGTGAGCGACATCCGGCCCCTGCGGGTCGAGGGCGCGTTCGTCTCCCGGCCGCAGCAGTTCCACGATGACCGGGGTGTCTTCCTCGAGTCGTTCCGCGCCGACCGGCTGGCGGAGGCCATCGGCCACGAGATGCGCATCCTCCAGACCAACGTGTCGGTGTCCTCCCGGGGCACCGTGCGTGGCATCCACTTCGCCGACGTGCCGCCGTCCCAGGCCAAGTACGTCACGGCGCTCAGCGGCTCGTTCATCGACTTCGTGGTGGACATCCGCGAGGGGTCGCCGACGTTCGGGCAGTGGGACAGCGTGCTCCTGGACACCGAGGACCGCCAGGCGATCTACATCGGTGAGGGCCTCGGCCACGCGCTCTGCGCGCTCGAGGACAACTCGACCGTGATGTACCTGTGCAGCGCGACCTACGCCCCCGGCCGGGAGCACGGCATCACCCCGCTGGACCCCGAGGTCGGGCTGCAGTTCCCCGAGGGGCTCGAGCCCCTGCTGTCAGCGAAGGACGCCGCGGCGCCGACGCTGGCCGAGGCTCGTGAACGTGGCCTGCTCCCGCGCTACGAGGACTGCCGGCGCTACTACGCGGAGCTCGCGCAGCGGTAGACCTCCGGGGGAGGACCCGCCTCAGACGGCGGGGTACTCCATCCTGGGGCAGGTGTCCATGACCACGTCGAGGCCGGCGTCGTGGGCGCGTTGTGCGGCGGCCTCGTCGACCACGCCGAGCTGCAGCCACACGGCCTCGATGCCCAGCCGGTCCTTCTGGGCGATCGCCTCGTCGACGACGGCGCCGACCCGCGAGGAGTTCACGAAGCAGTCGACCACCGCGACCTTCTCGCCGTCCGGGATGTCGGCGAGGCTGGCGTAGCCCGCTTCGCCGAAGACCTCCTCGGCACGCGGGTGCACGGGGATGACGCGGTGCCCGAGGGCGTCGCGCATCCAGCGCGAGACGCCGTATGCCGTGCGGCCACGGTCCGTGGACAGGCCCACCACGGCCCAGGTGGCCGGGGTCTGCAGGACCGACCGGATCACCTCGCGGTCGTTGACGGCGACGGGCCTCATGCGACCACCGGGTGCGGGCGGCCCAGCGCGCGGTAGGTCCAGCCGGCACCGCGCCACAGGGCGGGGTCGAGGGCGTTGCGGCCGTCGATGATGTGCGGGCTGGAGACGACCGCCTTCAGCGCGGCCGGGTCGATGTCGCGGTAGTCCTTCCACTCGGTCAGGTGCAGCACGACGTCGGCGCCCTCGCAGGCCGCCTCGATGGTGTCGGCGTAGCTCATGTCCGGGTGGACGCGCCGGGCGACGGGCAGGGCCTTGGGGTCGTGCACGGTCACCGTGGCGCCGGCCAGGTGCGCCGCCCGGGCCACGTCCAGGGCCGGGGAGTCACGGATGTCGTCGCTGTTGGGCTTGAACGCAGCCCCGAGCACCGCGACCTTCTTGCCGATGAGGGTGCCGCCGCACTCGGCGCGGGCGAGGTCGACCATGCGCGACCTGCGGCGCAGGTTGATCGCGTCGACCTCGCGCAGGAAGGTCAGCGCCTGGTCGGCGCCCAGCTCCCCGGCGCGGGCCATGAACGCGCGGATGTCCTTGGGCAGGCAGCCGCCGCCGAAGCCCAGGCCGGCGCCGAGGAACTTGTGCCCGATCCGGTCGTCGTGGCCGATCGCCTCGGCCAGGGCGACCACGTCGCCGCCGGCGGCCTCGCAGACCTCGGCCATGGCGTTGATGAAGGAGATCTTCGTCGCCAGGAAGGCGTTTGCCGACACCTTGACCAGCTCGGCGGTGGCGAAGTCGGTCACCAGGCGCGGGGTCCCGGTGGCGAGCGGCGCGGCATACACCTGGTCGAGCAGGGCGACGTCGGCGTCGGCGGTGTCGCCGTCGACGCCGTAGACGAACCGGTCCGGGGCCACGGTGTCCTCGATCGCGAAGCCC
Organism: Oryzihumus sp.; assembly: GCA_035699865.1. Taxonomy (GTDB): domain Bacteria; phylum Actinomycetota; class Actinomycetes; order Actinomycetales; family Dermatophilaceae; genus Oryzihumus. The sequence continues at coordinate 5,007 of DASSPC010000047.1, forward strand.
TCGCGCAGGAACTCGGGGTTCCAGGCCAGGCGGACCCCGTGACCGGCGGGAGCACCCCGGCGCAGGCGCTCGAGCACGCGCGCCGCGGTGCCGACCGGCACCGTGGACTTGCCGACGACGAGGGTGGAGGCGCCCAGGTGCGGGGCCAGGGACTCGGCGGCGGCGAACACGTAGGAGGTGTCGGCGGCGTTCTCGCCGCGCCGCTGGGGGGTGCCCACGCAGATGAAGTGGACGTCGGCGTCGGCCGCGGCGGCGTAGTCGGTGGTGAAGGTCAGCCGGCCGGTCGCCAAGGCGCGCTCGAGCAGCTCGTCCAGGCCCGGCTCGAAGATGGGGGCCTGCCCGGCGGCCAGGGCCTCGACCTTGGCCGGGTCGACGTCGATGGCGACGACCGTGTGCCCGAGGTCGGCCATGCAGGCCGCGTGGACCGCCCCGAGGTAGCCGGTGCCGATGACGGAGATACGAAGAGCCACGGGGCGAGAGTAGCCGGTGGCCGGGGCGGCCCGGAGAGCCGAGGTCGGCCGGCGGCGCACGCAGATCCGGTGGCTAGAGTGACGTGCTGCACAGCCGTACCCACCCCACACCGCAGGGAGCAAACGACATGCGATTCGGACTGTTCATCCCCCAGGGCTGGCGCATGGACCTGGTGGGCATCGAGCCCGACATGCACTGGGGGGTCATGGCAGGCCTGGCCCGGCGCACCGACGAGCTCACCCGCGAGTGGGAGTCGATCTGGGTCTACGACCACTTCCACACCGTGCCCGAGCCCTCCGGCGAGGCCACGCACGAGGCCTGGACGCTCATGGCCGCGCTCGGCGCCGTGACCAACAAGGTCCGGCTGGGCCAGATGTGCACCTGCATGAGCTACCGCAACCCGGCCTACCTGGCCAAGGTCGCGGCCACCGTGGACATCGTCACCGAGGGCCGGATCGAGATGGGCATCGGCGCCGGGTGGTACGAGCACGAGTGGCGCGCCTACGGCTACGGCTTCCCGCGGGCGGGGGAGCGTCTGGCCATGCTCGAGGAGGGCGTGCAGATCTTCCGCGACATGTGGACCAAGGGCTCGGCCACGCTGGAGGGCAAGCACTACCAGGTGGACGGCGCCATCTGCGCCCCGCGGCCGCTGCAGGGCACCACCTTCCCGGGCTCGCCGCTCAACGGCATCCCCATGTGGATCGCCGGTGGCGGGGAGAAGAAGACGCTGCGCATCGCGGCGCAGTACGCCGACTACACCAACTTCGACGGCAGCCCCGAGGGCTTCGCGCACAAGAGCGAGGTGCTCAAGGGGCACTGTGAGGACCTGGGCCGGGACTTCGGCTCGATCGTCCGCTCGGCCAACTACAACGTGGTCATCGGCGAGAACGAGAAGGAGGTCCAGGACCGCCTCGCGTGGCACAAGGACCACTTCATCCGCGCCGGCCTGTCCGAGGCGCGCGCCGAGGAGCACGTGGCCAACCTCGCCACCCAGCCGGCGGTCGGCACGCCCGACCAGATCGTCGAGACGCTGCGAGGCCTGGAGGCGCAGGGCATGACCTACGCCATCACCTACTTCCAGGAGGCGGCCTACGACACCTCGGGCATCGACCTGTTCGAGAACTACGTCATCCCCGAGCTGCTCACCAAGGGCGACTGACGCGGCGACGGCCCCGGGCGGCGGTCAACCCAGGAGGGTGACCGCCGCCCAGCCGGTCACGATGCGGCGCGGGGTGCCGGTGAGGCTCCCGTAGCCGTTCGTGGGCCGGAGCGTCACGGTCCCGCCGGCGTCCTTGACGGCCAGCTGGCCGTAGGCGCCGGACCCCACCTGTTCCACGCCCACGACCCCGCGCGTGCCGGTCCACCCGGAGGCCAGCGGCCGGCTGGCCGCCAGGTGGCCTCCACCGAGCCCGGCCCGCAGCGCGAGCCTGCCCCCGCGGTCCAGCGTGACCACGTCGTCACGACCGTCACCGGTGATGTCGCCGACGCAGACCACGGTGAGGCCGGTGAAGCCGGTGCCGGCCAGGATGTGCGGGCCGAAGGCGATCCCGCCCGGCCGCGACCCGTCGTTGGTGACGGGGTAGACCCACAGCTGCCCGTACGGGTCGGTGGCCAGCACGTCGGCGTGGTGGTCGCCGGTGTAGTCGCCGCCCCCGGCGATGGCCAGGCCTTTCCAGGCGGTGCCGACCCGGACGGGCTTGTCCAGGTGGACGCCGAGGCCCGTGGTGCTGAACGTGCCGGGGTGCAGCCAGAGCCGCCCCTGGGCGTCCCGGCTGAGGACGTCCGGTATGCCGTTCGCGGCCAGGTCCCCGGCCGCCACCACCGCGGTGGCACCCTGGAAGCCGTAGCCGAGGAAGTGGTCTGCCCCGACAGAGGTGCTGCCGACGGGGTAGGCGCGCAGGTAGCCGCCCCGGTCCAGCGTGACCAGGTCGTTCTGGCCGTCGCCGGTGTAGTCGCTCGTGCCCGGAGTGAGCACCCGGCGTAGCGCGAAGCGCGAGCACGGCAACGCCGTTCCGGGGCTGGCGCCCTGGCCGCACCGGCCCGGCTCCGGGGCACCAGTCGCATCTGCCTCGGCGAACTGCAGGAAGCCGCCGTAGAGGATCGCGAGTCGAGGCCGGGCCTCGGGGGAGAACCGGAAGTCCGAAGGGGGTGGGTTGCCGAGGAAGTCCGCTGCGACAGCGGTCCCGCTCAGGATCGAGCCGTCCCACTTCCCTCGCAGCAGCAGGTTGTCGGGACCCGGCTCGGTCCACGCGACGTCGCCCCGCGAGGACGTGACGGGCGAGGTGCCCGTCGGCCGGAGCAGCCGCTCCTCGCCGGCGCTCAGCCCGACCATGGCCAGACCTCCGGTGGGCCGGGCGGCCAGGATCGCCGCGCTGTCGGAGCGCCAGGCGGGGTGCTCGAGAGGCTGGGACTGGGCGAAGACCGGGCCCGCCGCCATGGTCGAGGAGCCGGTGCCACGCGGGGCGACCCAGACGACGTGGACGTGCGGTGTGTGGGTCGCCCGGTCGGTGGCGGTGAACGCGACCATCCGTCCATCAGGCGACCACACCGGGTCGGTGAGGTCGCTCCCGGCCACCGTGAACGTGGGGGCGGCGGGCAGCGCGCCGTCGGCCGGGGCCACCCACAGGCTGCTCACCGAGGAGGTCGCCGTCGTCGGCGCGAAGGCGGTGACGACAAACCGGCCGTCCGGTGAGTAGTCCAGGCCCCGAATCGGTCCGTGTGGGGCGGGACCGCCGGGGAAGGGCCGGGCCCACCCACCCGGATCGACCTGCTCCAGCGCCGGGCCGGCCGCGGCGAGCGTGTCCCAGGGGCGGCGCTGGATGGGCAACGGGTCGTACTCCTTCCACAGCCACGGGCCGCCCTGGCCGTAGACCTCGCGGATCACGTAGGACCCCGCGTAGCGCGGGTTGTAGTGGTCCGTCCAGCTCCCGGTGCGAGCGCTGCTGCGCATGACCAGGGTCCGGGTCCGGCGTGAGTCGACCCGATAGAGCTCGAGTGCACGGAGACCGTCGCCGGTGGAGGCCGCGCTCCAGCGGAACACGGATTCGTCCTGAAGGTTCGCGATCCCGATGTAGCGCCAGCGCACCTCCCCGCCCGTGGCGGCACTGGCCGGCCGGGCCGGGCCATCGATGCCGTATGCCGTGAACGCGGCCAGGGCAGCCATCGCGACGGCGACGGCGCGGCGAGCAGACTTCACCACAGTTCCCCCCTCGTGGACCCGCGCTCCAGCGCACGGCGCTGGCAGCATAGGGCGGATGCGGCGCCTCGACGGCCGGTTCGGCAGAACATGCACGGCGGGCGCCGCCGCACCCGGTCGGTGAGGTGCGTCATGGGTGGCGGCCACCCGGCATACCCGCGGGTAGCATCGCCGCCGTGACCGGTAACCCTTCATTCGACCTGTTCAAGATCTCCGAGGACCACGAGGCGCTGCGCGAGGCGATCCGGTCCATCGCGGAGGACAAGATCGCCCCCTTCGCGGCGGCGGTCGACGAGGAGGCGCGCTACCCCCAGGAGGCGCACGACGCCCTGGTGGCCTCGGACTTCTTCGCACCGCACATCCCCGAGGAGTACGACGGGGTCGGGGCGGACGCGCTCGCGACCTGCATCGTCATCGAGGAGGTCGCGCGGGCAGACGCCTCCGCGTCGCTGATCCCGGCGGTCAACAAGCTCGGCACCATGCCGCTGATCCTCGGCGCCTCCGAGGAGGTCAAGGCGAAGTACCTGCCGCCGGTCGCGCGCGGGGAGTCGACCTTCTCCTACGGCCTGTCCGAGCGCGAGGCCGGCTCCGACACCGCCTCGATGAAGACCCGCGCCCGCCAGGACGGCGACGACTGGGTGCTCAACGGGCAGAAGAGCTGGATCACCAACGCCGGCGTCTCCGAGTACTACACCGTCCTGGCCGTCACCGACCCCGAGGGCAAGCGCGGCTCCAACGTGAGCGCATTCGTCGTCGAGAAGTCCGACGAGGGCTTCACCTTCGGGGAGAAGGAGCGCAAGCTCGGCATCAAGGGCAGCCCGACCCGCGAGCTGCACTTCGACAACGTGCGCATCCCCGGGGACCGCGTCGTCGGCGGCGTCGGCGAGGGCCTGAAGATCGCGCTGCGCACGCTCGACCACACCCGCGTCACGATCGGCGCCCAGGCCGTGGGCATCGCCCAGGGCGCGCTCGACTTCGCGATCGGCTACGTCAAGGAGCGCAAGCAGTTCGGCAGCCGGGTCGCCGACTTCCAGGGCATCCAGTTCATGCTCGCCGACATGGCGATGGAGCTCGAGGCCGCGCGGCAGATGGTCTACGTCGCCGCCGCCAAGTCCGAGCGTGGCGACAAGGACCTGCCCTTCTTCGGCGCCGCCGCCAAGTGCTACGCCTCGGACGTGGCCATGAAGGTGACCACCGACGCGGTGCAGCTGCTCGGTGGCTCCGGCTACGTCAAGGACTTCCCGGTCGAGCGGATGATGCGCGACGCCAAGATCACCCAGATCTACGAGGGCACCAACCAGATCCAGCGCGTCGTGATGGCACGTCAGCTCCTGAAGTAGGAGGTGGCCCGGCATCTGCCCGGTTCAACGGCAGGCTGCGGAGGTCGAGCGCGCCGCCGCTCACGTGGTCGTCAGGACCACGGCGCAGCCGTTGTCCAGGTTGTGGATGTCGAGGTCATCGCAGGTCTGTCGCGCGACCCACAACCCGAGCGGCCCGCCGGCGACGGGAGGGCGGCAGCCGGCCAGGACATCGGGAACCCCCCGGCCGGAGTCGACGACCTCGCACGTGAGCCGGTGAGGCGTGGCCCACAGCCGCAACCAGACTGGCGCGGCGCCGTGGGTCAGCGCGTTGACCAGGACCTCGTTCAGCGCGGTCAGAAACCCTGAGACGGTTGCCGGCTCGAGGCCGGCGCGGGTCAGGCAGGGCCGCACCACACGCCGCGCGAGGCTGAGGTCTGCCGTGCTGGTCAGGATCGTCGTCACCGTGGCCTCACCCGGGGGCGGCATCAGGCGCTGCTGCCCGCGGGCGGACAGGTAGCCCTCTGGCGGGCGGAACGCCGGGTTGAGGTCGCGCGCGCCGTCCCGCCACTCAAAACGGTGGGTGGCCCGGCCGACGTCGACGACGTCCGGCGAAAGAGTCCGGGTGTCATACGTGCACAGCGTGCGCAGGGGCAGCCCCGCAAGCACCACGTTGGCCAGGGCCTCCAGCCGGGGCCAGGCTGCTCGTGCGGCTTCGTCGGGGGCGACCACGCCGACGGCCCACAGCCCAGGGGGCGGCGGGCTCGGCCTCTGCCGCAGCTGGGCCGCGAACAGGCCCCGGACCGAGTCCGGCATCAACGGCTCCGCGGGTCGGTAGGCGACCCGGAGGTGGCGCGGCAGTGATTGCCCCAGGGCACTCGCCCCGAGCCCCGGGTCGAAGACGACGACCTCGCCGCCGGCCGCCAGCCCCTCCTCGACGAAGGCCGCCACCGAGGCGTGCAGCTGTTCGTCGCTGTCGTGGACCAGCAGGTCGTGGCCGAACCCGCCTTCGGGCCCCCCGGGCGGCGATGTCACCCGGCCCCGCCTTCGACGCCCGGCTCTGAGTACACGCCCACCAGCTCCAGCAGCCGCCGCACCGCCTGGTCCGGGGAACGGAGCAGGACGACGCCCGCGCGGGCGCGATACGCCTGCGTGGCGGTGAGCAGGGACCGGGCCCCACACACATCGATCAGCGTGAGTCGACTCAGGTCGACCTCGACCTCAACAGGCGCCGGGTCGAGGTCGGTCACCGCCCGCAACGCCGCCGCGACGACATGCGCGTTCCCGGCGTCCACCTCACCTTCCAGGCGAATGCCGCCGCCCGTTCGCGCACACCGGAGCACCCCGTCCGCATCGTGCTGGAACGTCGGGCTCGCATCTTCCAACCGGTGAAGCACACGTTCCAGGCCGTGCATCACCTCACGCACCTGTGCAGCCAGGTCACGTTGCTGTCGCATGGTTCTGACCTGGCTGATGGCGGCGCCGGCCCGCGCGACCACCTCCTCGAAGAAGGGCAGGTCAGCCTCCAGATAGGGGACCCGACCGAGACAGCTGAGCATGATGACCGCCCCGAACAGGGTCCCGGTGACGACCAGCGGGATCACCGCCATGCTGCTCGCGTCGGCGTCCCGCAGCCACTCGGTCACCGTGGAGTCTGGGGCCAGCCCGGGCAGGAGGCCCTCGCCCAGGGGGATCACCACTGACCGCCCTGAGCGGATGAGCGTGTCCCACGGTGCCGGCCCGAGTCTGGGGGGCGGGTCAGGCAGCGGACCGAGCCCGGCCAGACCGGGGGTGACCGTGGCCACCGCCGGTGGCAAGGGGTGCCCCAGGGGGTTGGTCGGGTCCGTGTCCGGCCCGTCCACGACGTACACGGCGGCGACGTCGGCCACCGCCGGCACCAGCGCGTCGGTGAGCCCCTGAAGGGCTGCCTGGGCCGAGGGCGCGCCGGTCAGGCGAGCCCCCACCCCTGCCAACAGGTCCGATCGAGCCAGAGCCTGCTCCGCGCGAACCTCGGCGGTGACGTCCACCGCGCTGATCACGACCCCTTCAGCCGGCTCACCCAGCGGCGCCAGTACGTAGCGCATGAGGACCTCGTCGCCGAGCTGGTCGTGGACCCCCACCCGGCGGGCCGGGACATCGATGGTCTCCCCGGTGAGCAGGACGCGGTTCAGCGGCGCAACCCACTCCTCACTGGCCTCGGGGAACACCTCCCGCAGCGGCAGCCCCAGCTGCCGCGCCCCGAACGTGGCCTGAGATGCCAGGTTCTGGTACGCGAGCCGGTGATCCGACCCGAGGGTGATGCCGATGGCGGCCGGCGAGCTGTCCAGCGCCTGACGCCACCCCGGCGGGACAAGCCGAGCCAGGGCCGTGTCCTGCGTGGCCGGGTCAGCTCCGTCCTCAGTCATGACCACACGCTAACCAGCCGCGCGCGCCTGCGTGTATGGCCTCAAAGGACGATCTGTTGCGGCATGCCAAGGCGCGGCGCCGCCGGTGAAGCCGGGCAGGTGGCCACGTCGACGCTGCGCGGAAGCCGGCGCCTCCGCGCAGCGTTGCACGGAGCATGAAGGGTGACCGGGTCGAGATCGTCGTGGATGCCGGCGGCAGCACCAAGACCTACGAGGTGGCGGCGACCCGTGCCGGGCGCCGGGTCGAGATCACCCACGGCCGCGGAGTCGTGGAGGTCACCGAGGTCAGCCGCGGCGGGACGCCCATTCGCACCGCCCGGTTCATGGCATCACGGGTCCTGGCACTCGTGGAGCATCCGGCCTCGCGCGCCGCTGCCCCCGACGATGCGGGCAGCTAGGCGGATACGCAGCCACGGCGACGTCGCGCGGCCCTGGTCGCGTTCGGGCCCGCCGCGAGCCGCTGTGCTGCCCGTTGCGCAACATGAAGACCGGCGTTCCCCGGCATGTTCCTGTCGCCGGCGGAGCTCGAGATCACCAACCCGGTGACCAGGCGCAGTCAGGTGCTGCGAGCGAGCTCGGCCCAGACGAGCTTGCCCTCGCCGGCCATGTCCTGCACCCCCCACGCGGTGGCCAGCGCGCCGATCAGCTGGAGTCCGCGACCGCCCTCCCCGGTCGCATCGGGGGCGCGCGGTTCGGGAGTGCCGCGGCCGCCGTCCCTGACGTCGATGCGCAACGTGTTGCTGTGCAGGGACAGTCGGAGACGACACGGTGGGTTGGCGTGGACGATGGCGTTGGTGGCCAGCTCGCTGGTCACGATCAGGGCGTCGACGAGCAGCCGGTCTGCTTGCCAGGCGCGCAGCTGGGTGGCGACGAAGTCCCGCGCACGGGCGACGCTGGCAAGGACCTGGGGCAGGTCGATCTCCGCCTCGGTGGCCAGGGGCCGTCCGAGGTCGACGAGCAGGTCGACCAAGTGATCCAGGGCGGCGGTCTTGGGGACGAACAGGGTCATGCTCGGGTCGACGGAACCGAGGTCCTCTTCGGGCATCCCGGAGAAGATGACGATTCTCGTGGTCGGCGACTCGGCCCTGATCTGGGTCAGCACCTCGCGACCTGCCAGGTCGGGCAGGTTCATGTCCAGCACGACGACGTCGGGTTTCGCGGTGCCGGCCAGGGCTACTGCCCCTTCGCCCGTCAGGGCCTGGCCGAGCACCGTGAAGCCTCCGCGCAACCTCAACGCGACCCGGAGCATGGTCAGGATCTCCGGGACGTCGTCGACGAGGACGACACCGATCGGCATGAGCAAAACAGTAGTAGCCCGACCGGTTCGGGACGGTCTATCGCGAGCGTCCACTCACAGGGATGGGCTCGGGGCTACGGCTCCCGTGCCGACGAGGTCGGGATCGTCATCAGGAACGCGCCCGAAGGGAACCCGGCAGAGGGGGGCTCATAGCTGGCCTCCCCGCCGTGGACGCGGGCAAGCTCGCGCACGATGAACAGCCCCAGCCCGGTGCCTTCGCGGTAGCCACCGGTGACGAAGCGCTCGAACAGTCGCTCGCGGAGGTTCTCCGGGACGCCGGACCCGTGGTCGACAACGCGGATCTCGACGCTCTGTCCGGCCAGGGTGCCGATCACGCGAACCGGCGCGGCGCCGTGCCGCAGGGCGTTGGTCAACAGGTTCTCCAGGGCCTGGGCAAGGCGGTCGGCGTCGGCCAGGACCTGGAGGTCGCCGGGGATCTCGACCTGGATCTCGGCGCCGGGCTCGGTGCGCTGGACGACGATGGCCGCTTGCGAGGCCAGCTCCTGCAGCTGGGTCGGCTGAGGCCGGATCTGCAGCGCACTGGCCTGCAGCCGGGACGCGGTGAGCAGGTCGTCCAGCAGCCGCCGCAGCCGGGAGGTGCCAGAGGACAGCGTCAGGAGGAGCTCCGCCCGCTCCTCATCCGTCAGCTGCTCCCAGTGCCCGGCGAGGAGGTCCGCTGCGCCACCGAGTGCACTGACCGGGGTACGTAGCTCGTGGGCGGTCACCGCGAGGAACTGCGCCTGCTGCTCCGCGGACTGCTCCAGGCGTGCGTTGAGCCGGGCCAGCTCGTCGTTGGCGGCGGCCAGGGACGCAGCGGCCCGCTCCCGTTCCTGGGCGAGGATGCGCCGTTCGGTGGTGTCCCGGGTGACCTTGGCGAAGCCGACGTGTTCCCCGGCGGCGTTGAACACGGCGGTGATGAGCACGTTGGCCCAGAATCGGGTGCCGTCCCTGCGCAGACGCCAGCCCTCCTCCTCGTAGTGCCCTTCCCGCAGGGCAATCTCGAGCTCGTGCTCGGGGTGTCTGGCCGCAGCGACCTCCGGCGGGTAGAAGACGCGGAAGTGCTGGCCGATGATCTCCTCAGCGGTGTAGCCCTTGCTGCGTTGGGCTCCGCTGTTCCAGCTGACGACGTAGCCGCTGGGGTCAAGCATGAAGATGGCGTAGTCCTCGACCGCTTCGACCAGCAGGCGGAATCGTTCCTCGCTGCGGCGCAGCCCCTCGGTGGCGGCCTCCTCGGCGGTGACGTCCTGCACCTGGAGGAACAGGTAGAGCGGTCGGCCGGCGGAGTCACGGATCGGCGCCAGCGTGGCCCGTACCCGTCTCCCGTCGAGCGCCCCGGTGAGGTGGTGCGCGAACTGGGCCACGTCCTGGCCGTCTTGGACGACCGCCTGCAGGGCGGACTGGAACGACTGCTCGGCGCCCCCGGTGAGGTCGCCGTAGTACAGCCCGATCATGCGCGCGGAAGGACGTTGCTCGAGCTCCGCCATGGCGCGGTTGGTGCGGACCAGGTGCCCGGACAGGGTCATGGTGGCCATGCCGATGGCCGCCTCCTCGAACACCTCGCGGAAGCGTTCCAGGTGCTCGTCGAGTACGCCTCGGTCTTCGGCGGGGCGGGCCGTCCCGACGCGGGGGGTCGGCACCGTCCGGGGCGCGCCGCCTGCGGCAAGCGCGCGCAACTGGTCCTCCAGGGCATCGACCGGGGTGGACTTCTCGATGAACGCGGCCGCGCCCAGCTGAAGGGCCCGATCGGCCAGGCCCTGCTCCTCGAAGCCGGAGTAGAGAGCCACCCGGGTGCGCGGGGAGGCCTCGAGCACGGCGGGCAGGGCCTCCAGGCCGTCCATGCCGGGCATGGACACATCGAGCAGCATCAAGACGGGCTGGTGCTCACGGGCCAGGTCCACGGCCTGGCGCCCGTTCGAACCTTCCCCGACCAGGCGCAGCTGGTCCGAGAGCCGCAGCCGGGTCCGCAGCAGCGTCCGCACCTCGGCGGCGTCGTCGACCACGACGATCGAGGGGCGGGGGTCGGTCTCCATGCACCGACGCTACTGCCGTCCCGGACCGATCTGTCAGAGGCGCCAAGCCGCCAGGGCCCGGTGACAGCTCACCGACGCCGGACCGCCCCGGCGCGCAACGCGCCGTCTCGAGGCGTCGCCATCCGCGCCCTCAGAGGTCATGATGGGCAGGGCGGAAGGGAGTATGTGCGTGAACGATCACGCAGCGGCGGACTCCTCGTCGCGCCCGCTCTCGGAGAGCGCACATCGCTACGAGCTGGCTTTGTCTGCGGGACGGATGGGGACCTGGTACTGGGATGCCGTCCACGACAGGCTGGAGTGGGACGAACAGCTCATGCGCGTGTTCGGCGTCGCGCCGGGCCACTTCGGTGGCACCTTCGCCGCGTACCTCGAGCTGTTGCACCCCGACGACGTCGACCACACGGTCGCCACCGTCGAGGAGTCCCTACGCTCACGGCAGGACCACTACGTGGAGCACCGGGTGGTGCACCCGGACGGGAGCGTCCACTGGATCAGCGGGACAGGTCGCGTGCTGACCGACGACGAGGGGGAGGTCGTCGGCATGGTCGGGGTCGGGGCCGACATCACCGAGCAGCACGCCGCCCACGAGGCCGCCATCGCAGCCGAGGCCGCGACCGCCTTCGCCGTGAGCGCCGCGGCGCTCGCCGAGTCCCGCCTTGCCCTGCTGGGCCGCGTCAGCGCGGTGGTAGGGCGGTCTCTCGACGTCGGCACGACCATGCAGCAGATCGCGGACATCGTCGTGGAGGAGCAGCTGGCCGACTGGTGCGTCGTCCAGCTCCCGGGCGGCGAGCACGGCATCGACCAGGTCGCCCTGGCGCACCGGGACCCCGAGATGGTGGCGATGGCGCGCCGCGTCCAGGAGGACTACCCGCCCAAGCTGCAGGACGATGCGGGACTGGGCAAGGTCCTGCTGACCGGGGCTCCGGAGCTGTGGCCGAGCATCCCCGCGGAAGCCCTGGTCGAGGGCGCCGAGGACGCGACCCACCTCGAGCTGTTGGAGAGCCTGCAGATGACCGCGGCCATGATCATCCCGCTCGCGGGTCTCAACGAGGTGCTGGGCGCCATGACCCTGATCGGCACGCAGGGGCGCTCCTTCGACGAGAACGACCTGAAGGTGGCGACCGAGGTTGGTGCCAGAGCGGGCATCGCACTGGACAACGCCAGTCTCTACGCCGACCGTGACACCGTCGCTCGAGCGCTGCAGCGGAGCCTGTTGCCCGCGGTTCTACCCGATGTCCCGGGCGTGGACCTGGCGGCCCTCCACCGACCGGGCAGCCCGACTCTGGGCGTTGGAGGCGACTTCTACGACGCGTTCCGGGCGGGCGACGACAGCTGGTATCTCGTTGTCGGGGACGTCTGCGGCAAGGGAGTGGAGGCCGCCGCGTTGACCGGCGCGGTCCGGTATGCCGTGCGCACCGCGAGCGCGTTGCGCACCTCGCCGGCGGAGATCCTCACCATCGTCAACAACACGTTGCTGCGGGAGGAGTGGAGCGGGCGGTTCGCCACGCTGGTCGTGGCCAGGCTGGAGATCGGGAGCGACGCGATGTGGGTGACCGTCTCCAGTGCCGGCCACCCGGCGCCTCTTCTGCGGCGTGTCGATTCCACCGTGGTCGGGTTGGCCACGGCGGGCACCATCGTCGGTGCTCTCCCTGAGGCAACCTTCGAGGACGCACGCCAGGCCCTGAGCCGCGGCGACTGCTTGCTCTTGTACACCGACGGGGTGACCGAGGCGGGGGCGCCGCACGATCTGTTCGGCGACGACCGCCTGGCCAGGGCGTTCAGCAGCGCGGCCTCCCAGCCCGCTGCGGCGATCGCCGCGGAGATCCTCGAGGCCGTCGACGCGTTCAGGCGCGATGGGCGCGCCCCGGATGCGCCGCCAGAATACGGAGACGACATGGCCGTCCTCGTCCTTCGCCTCACGTAGGAGACCGCTGTCCAGGGTGCCCCGGCGCCAGCGCAGACGTTTGCCCGGTGCCGGGGCGATCAGCCGGCGCTGTCGCTGTCGCTGCTGGTGCCCTGCCCGTGCACGGAGTCGTCCGCCGGCGTGGACGGGCCGGAGCCGTCGCCCCGGCGACGCTGCTCCCGGTGCTGGGTGTCCGGCAGGACGGGGGTGCCCTCGCCCTCCACTGACGCCGCGGCAGGACTGGCGTCGTGGTCCTTGCTGTGGTCGTGTGTCGGCGTCTCGGTGTGCTCGGACTCGTGGTGCGGGGTCATGACGCTCCTCGTGGTTGGCGTACGTGGCCCGTACCCGCTGTCCTCGCCGGCCAACCGTGCGAGCAGGCAGCCGGAGGGAACGGGCAGGGTGGGCTAACCCGGTTGTGCCTCGACGCCCTCGTCGAGACGTTCGCGCAGCTTGCGCAGGATGCCGCGCAACAACCGCGAGACCTGCATTTGGCTGACCCCGATCTCCACGCCGATGCGGTCCTGGGTGTAGCGGTAGACGAACCGCAGGAGGAGCACCAGCTGCTCACGTTCGTTGAGATCGGCCAGGACCGGGAGCAGCGACTCGTGCTGGTCCACCCGGTCGAACACGTCGTCCGCGTCGGGGACCAGGTCCGCCAGCGTGGACGACCCGTCCCCGACCGGGGCGTCCAGGGACAGTGGGGTCAGCGCACCCTCGGTGACGCGGGCCTCGTGCACGTCCGCGACGTCCACACCCAGGTCGCGCGCGACCTCCTCCGCCGTTGGCGTGCGGCCCAACGACTGCAGCAGGTCTTCCTCGGCCCGGCGCACCGCGGCCTGCAGCTCCTGCATGCGGCGAGGAGGCCGCACCGTCCAGATGTGGTCGCGGAAGTGGCGCTTGATCTCTCCGGTGATGGTCGGGGCTGCGTAGGCCGTGAAGCCCGCTCCCTCGTCTGGCCGGAAACCCTGGATCGCCTTGACCAGACCGACATAGGCGACCTGCAGCAGGTCGTCCCAGTCGACCCCACGCCCCTGGTAGCGGCGGGCGAAGAGGACGGCCAGCGAGGTGTTGAGGAGGAACACCTCCTCGTGCAGCGACGAGCGCTCGGCGGGGTCGGTGCACCGTGCCGCCTGCTCGAGCAGCCGCACGGACTGTTCGTTGCGGGTGGCGGCCAGGTCGGCGGGGTCGGTCGGGGAGCAGCGGTTCTCGGGACCGCCGGGGGGCGCAGCGGACATGGTGGTGGCCTGTTCATCGCGTCGGACGGACAAGGCGCCGCTGCTGGACCTGTCTGCCCGGAGCACATCACAGCCGGGCCGGCGGTCACAAGCCGCCGAGGACAGCTCCCGGGCCGACCGTCGCCAGGCGGGCGGTCCGCTGCCGGGGTGAGGTTCGTCGGACAGGGGACCGGGTACTGGCCAGAAAGACGGTTGCCGACCCCAGCGCACGGAGGAAGCCATGACCACCCATCACGGTGAGCAGGACGCCTCGGCGAGGACGTCCGGCATGGGGCGACTCGAGTCAGCGCGTCTCGCCCGCTCTGCGGCCCGGTGGGCGGAGCATGGCCGGGTCGGCCGGCTGCTGGAGCCCGCCCTTGCGCTTGTGGCCGACCGCCTGGTGCCTCCCGGCCGCTGGGCCGACCTGCTTCGGGGCGCACCTCTCGGGCACGCGGCACACCCTGCGCTCACGGACGTGCCGATCGGCCTCGGGCTCGCGGTCGCCGCGCTCGACCTCACGGGCGGCAGGGCAGCACGACCGGCGGCCAGACGGTTGCTCGGGATGGCGGTGCTGTCCTCCGCCCCGGCCGCCCTGACGGGGCTGGCCGAGTGGCAGCGCGCCTCCGACCGTGACCGCCGGGCGGGCTCGGTGCACGCCGTCGCCAACGTCGGCGCCGTGAGCCTGTACGCCGCCTCGTGGTGGGCACGACGTCGGGGACACCACACCAGAGGTGTCGCTTCCGCCCTGCTGGGCAGCTCGCTCGCCGGCGCCGGCGCATGGCTCGGCGGGCACCTGGCCATTGCCCGCAAGGTCGGCAGCCACGACGAGCAGCTCGATGCGGCGCGCGAGGGTGGGTGACGCGTGGAGCGCGAAGTTCTCGCCCCCTGACAGGTTTGGGGCGCCAGCAGCCGGGTAACGGAAGTCGCCGGTCAAGCAAGGGCCGCTCTGCACGAGCCGGGAGCAGCCATGCCTACAGCGACCCTCCACCGACCCCCCGCCGGTGACCACCAGCAGGTCGACAGCCGGACCCTCCACCTCTTCGAGGAGCTCGAGCACGAGCGGCGCGAACCCGTGCGCCGCCGGATCCGGGAGGAGGTCGTCCTCCTCAACCTCGGTATCGCGCGTGGCATGGCCTCGCGGTACCGGCACCGCGGCATCGAGGCCGACGACCTCGACCAGGTCGCCTACGTCGGGCTCGTCAAGGCCGCCAGCGGCTTCCGCCTCGCAGTCGGCCGCACGTTCCCGGCCTACGCCTGCCCCACCATCTCCGGTGAGATCAAGCGGCACTTCCGTGACCACGGCTGGATGGTCCGGCCGCCGCGACGCCTGCAGGAGGTGCACGCGGAGCTGCGCTCCTGCCAGGGCGAGCTGGGGCAGCGGCTGGGGCGCAACCCCACTCCGGCGGAGGTGGATCGGCGCGCGATGCTGACCCCGGCCGAGGTGCGGGCGGCGAGCCAGCTGGACTCGGCCTACCGATGCACCTCCCTGGACGCCCCGACCGGCGAGGGCACCGCGTGCCTGGGCGACTGGGTGGCCGAGGCGGGCGACCCGTTCGAGGTGGTCGAGGCGAGAGCGTTGCTCGCCCCGCTGTTGCGTGGCCTGTCCGACGTCGAGCGCGAGCTGTTGCGGCTCAGGTTCGTCGAGGAGCTGAGCCAGCGCGAGATCGGCGAGGTCCTCGGCGTCAGCCAGATGCAGGTGTCCCGGCTGCTGTCCCGCCTGATCTCGCGGCTGCACGACCAGGCGGCCTGACCCTGGCCGAGGCGTCGTGGTGTCGGGACCCGCCGGCACTGCGCACGGCCGCAGGCCCGGATCCGGGGGCGGCCCGTCCTACCCTGAGGGCAGCAGCCGGGCCCCGCCGCTGCGTGCTCAACGTCCGGGCCCGGCTGCCTTCGTGGACGTACCCCGATCGGCGCGGGTTACTCGCTCGAGGCCCTGGAGTTCCGTCTCGCGACGGCACGGGCGCGGCGTCCTGGCTGACACGGCGTCCTGGCTGACACGGCATACCGGCTGGTCCGGGTGCCAACGTCCTTGTGGGGCAGGAGTTCTCGCCGTGGCCCCCGTCAACAACCTTGTCGCCGGGGGTGCCGTGCCCTACCGTCGAGAAAGCATGCCCGCTGCCCTCTGGGGGCCGGCACGGCCGTCACCCCCGGGAGCTCGAACCGGGGCCGGTGTGCGCCCGCGGCCCCCCGATGACGGGAGACGCCATGTCCACGGCTGTCAGCGGCACCGACCACGCCCCCAGCGGGCACCTGCGCAGGGACGTCGGCTTCTGGGGCCTGATGTTCGTCTCGCTGGGGTCGATCATCGGGTCCGGCTGGTTGCTGGGCGCCCTCACCGCGGCCACGCTCGCCGGGCCGGCGTCTCTGGTCTCCTGGGTGCTGGCCGCCGTCATGCTGGCCCTGCTCGCGCTCGTCCACGCAGAGCTTGGTGCGTCCTACCCGGCGGCCGGTGGCACCGCGCGCTTCCCCCGGTTCGTCTTCGGGCCCCTCGCGGGCTTCACCGCCGGCTGGATGGCGTGGCTCCAGGCCGTGACCATCGCGCCCATCGAGGTCGAGGCGACCCTGTCGTACATCGACCACATCTCCTGGGTCAGCTCCCGCATCAACATCCTGCGGGTCGACGGCACCCTGACGCCCACCGGCCTCGTCCTCGCGACCGTGTTCATGGCCGTGTTCACGGTGATCAACCTCGTCGGGGTCAAGCTCATGGCCGAGACCAACGGGGTGGCGGTGGTGTGGAAGACGGCCATCCCGCTGTTGACCGTCGTCGTGCTCGTCTCCCTGTCGTTCCACCCCTCCAACTTCTCCGCCGGTGGGGGATTCGCCCCGTACGGCGCGCACGGCATCTTCGCGGCGCTGCCAGCCGGCGTCGTGTTCGCCCTGCAAGGGTTCGAGCAGGCCATCCAGATGGCAGGGGAGGCCCGGAACCCCCAGCGTGACGTCTCCCGTGCGGTCCTCGCGTCGATGGCAGTGGGCACCATCGTCTACCTGCTGCTCGAGGTGGCGTTCATCGGCGCCATCTCACCCGAGAACCTCGTGCACGGCTGGGCCAACCCCGTGGGCAAGGGCGACTTCGGGCCCTACGCGACCCTGGCGGTGGCGGCCGGCGCCAGCTGGCTGGCGGCCCTCCTCTACATCGACGCGGTCATCTCCCCGGCGGGCACCGGACTGGTCTACGTGGCCACGTCCTCGCGCATCTCCTACGCCCTGGGGCGCGAGAAGGAGCTGCCGCCGGTCCTCGCCCGGGTGAACCTGCGTGGGGTCCCGATGGCCTCGATCCTGCTGGCCTTCGTCGTCGGCCTGATCGCGTTCCTGCCCTTCCCGTCCTGGCAGTCCCTCGTGGGCCTGGTGACCTCGGCCACGGCGATCATGTACGCGTTCGCCCCGGTCTCCCTCTACGCCTTGCGCCAGCGCGACCCGGACCGAGCCCGGCCGTACCGGCTGCCGGCGTACCGTCTCCTGTCCCCGGCCGCGTTCGTGTCCGCGAACCTGATCATCTACTGGTCCAGCTACGAGGCGACCTGGAAGCTGTGCCTGGCCCTGCTCGTCGGGCTGGTCATCTTCGCGGTCAACCGGTGGCGGCTCCCCGCCGCTGACCGGGGGCCGCTCGACGCGCGCTCGGCTGCCTGGGTCTGGCCGTGGCTGGCCGGGATGGTCGTCATCGGCTACCTCGGTCGGTACGGAGGCAACAAGACGATCCCGAACTGGTGGGACCTCGTCATCGTGGTCGTGTTCGCCATCGTGATGTACGAGGTCGCCGAGAAGGTCGCGCTCAACGGGGCTCAGGTGCGGGAGCTGGTGGACGCCGAGGCCGAGGACCTGGCCACCGGCCCGGTGGACGCGACTGCCCGCTGAGGGCTGCGGCGCGGCTGGCTGGGCGTCAGGTGTGGCAGACGACGCTGTGGTCGACGAAGGCCAGCCGGTCGAGGCTGACGTGGCGGCACTGGCACACCCACACCCCGACGGGCACGACGATGCCCCGGAGCCGGGCGTCCTCACGGGCGCAGTGCAGGTAGTAGGCGCGGCGGGCGCGGTCAAGCAGTCGGCGCACGCGGCTCACCTCGGGAGGGTCGCCGACGGGCGCGGCTGGGTCCGGCCCGGCAGGGCGTTGAGCAGGGACTTCATGCCCGCCGAGTGTACGAGCAACCCCCGCCGGAGCCCAACCACAGGGCCCTTCGTCCCGGGTCGTGGGCCACTGGTGCCACAGCAGGTCACTGCCGCCACGGCAGCCACCTCAGCGGCCCGGCTCAGCCCTCCTCGCCGGCCGCGGTCCCCTTCATCCGGTCGTCGATCATGCTGACCACGGTGGGGTCGGCCAGGGTGGTCACGTCGCCGAGCTCCCGGTGCTCGGCCACGTCGCGCAGCAGGCGGCGCATGATCTTGCCGGAGCGCGTCTTGGGCAGGTCCGGGGTGAGCAGGATCTGCCGCGGCCGGGCGATCTTGCCGATCTCGGTCGCCACGTGGTCCCGCAGCTCCGCGATGAGCTTCTCGCCGGAGGCCGGGTCGTCAGCGACGTGGCCCCGCACGGTCACGAAGGCCACGATGCCCTGACCCGTGGTGGGGTCGCTCGCCCCGACCACCGCGGCCTCGGCGACCGCCGGGTGGGAGACCAGGGCCGACTCCACCTCGGTCGTGGAGATGCGGTGCCCGGAGATGTTCATGACGTCGTCCACCCGGCCCAGCAGCCAGATGTCCCCGTCGTCGTCCTTCTTGGCCCCGTCGCCGGCGAA
>DASSPC010000048.1:0-21576 GCA_035699865.1 Oryzihumus sp.
GTGTGCGGCTCCCCCGCCGCGGCCGGCGTGGTCAGCGCGTCGGCCGTGGCCGGGGCGGCGCCCGTGGTGTCCGCGACCTCCGCGGCCACCCAGCCGGCCGGCCTCGCCCCGTCACCGTCCGCGGTCTCCCGCGCCTCCAACCGGCTGCCCTCCTCGCCGCTGGGCTCCGCCCGTGCCAACGGCGGCACCCACGTCACCCGCCGGGTCGGGACCTCCTCCACGCGGCTGCGCGGGGCCCGGCTCGGGGCGGGGCTGACCACGGTGCCGCCGGTGCCCGCGGTCGACGCCGCCGCGGCGATCATGGTCGACCCGCAGGTGCCCGAGGACCGGCGCAGCTGCCCCAACTGCGGTGCGGCTGTGGGGCGTTCGCGCGACGGGCACCCCGGCCGGACCGAGGGCTTCTGCCCGCAGTGCCGCGCGCCCTACTCCTTCACCCCCAAGCTGCAGCCCGGCGAGCTCGTCGGGGGGCAGTACGAAGTGGTCGGGGCGCTGGCCCACGGCGGCCTCGGCTGGATCTACGCCGCCCGCGACAAGAACGTCTCCGACCGCTGGGTGGTGCTCAAGGGCCTGCTCAACTCCGGCGACCCGGACGCGCTGGCCGCCGCGATCGCCGAGCGGCAGTTCCTCGCCCAGGTCGAGCACCCGCTCATCGTCGAGATCTACAACTTCGTCACGCACCGCGACGCCGGCTACATCGTCATGGAGTACGTCGGCGGCACCTCGCTCAAGGCGCTGCTCAAGGCCCGGATGCGGGCGGCCGGCGGGCGCTACGACCCGATCCCGGTCGACCAGGCGATCGCCTACCTCGTCGAGATCCTGCCGGCGTTCCAGTACCTGCACGACCTGGGCCTGCTCTTCTGCGACTTCAAGCCGGACAACATCATCCAGGTCGGCGACGCGGTCAAGCTGATCGACCTCGGCGGGGTGCGCCGCGCGGACGACCTCGACTCCCCGATATACGGCACGGTCGGCTACCAGGCGCCCGAGGTGCCCACGGTCGGCGCCTCCGTGGCCTCCGACATCTTCACCATCGGGCGGACCCTGGCCGTGCTGGCGATGGAGCTGCGCGGCTACCAGTCGACCTACGTCGCGTCCTTCCCGCCGGTGGAGGACACACCGCTGTTCCAGCGCTACGACTCGCTGTACCGCTTGCTGGTCAAGGCCTGCGCCCCCGAGCCGGCGGACCGGTTCGCCACCGCTGACGAGCTGCGGGTCCAGCTGCTCGGGGTGCTCCGGGAGGTCGTGGCCGAACGCGCCGGGGCCGGTGCCGCGACCCACTCCGCGTCCTCGCTGCTGTTCGACGTGCCCTCGGCGGCCGGCGAGACCCTGGACTGGCGACAGCTGCCCGCGCTGCGGGTCGACGACGGCGACCCGATGGCCGGCTGGCTGCGCACCGTGAGCGTGGAGGAGCCGGAGGCCCGGCTGGCCGTCCTCGCGCGGGCGCCCGAGCCCTCGGCCGAGGTGCTGCTCGCGACGGCACGGACGGCGTTGCAGGCGTCACGCTTCGACCTCGTCGACCGGGCGGTCACCGCGCTGCTCACCGAGGACCCGTGGGAGTGGCGGGCGGTCTGGCTCTCCGGCCTGGCCGCCCTGGCCCAGGACGACCCCGCGACCGCCCGCAGCGCCTTCAACGCGGTCTACGGCCAGGTCCCCGGCGAGCTGGCCCCGAAGCTGGCCCTCGCCCTGGCCTGCGAGCTCAGCGGCGAGGCGGACGTGGCCGAGTCGCTCTACACGGCCTGCGCCCGCACCGACGCCAACTACACCGCCCCGGCGGCGTTCGGCCTGGCCCGGATCCACACCGCCCGGCACGACCTCGACGGCGCGATCGCGGCGCTCGACCTCGTGCCGCCGACCAGCCGGGCCTTTCCCCAGGCGCGACGGCTGCGCGCCGGGTTGCTGGCCGGCTCGGGGCGGGGGCTCGCAGCCCTGGCCGAGGCGATGGGCAGCATCGACGCGGTCAGCGTCGACCCGGCCGACCGGTTCGGCCTCACGGCGACCGTGCTCGGGCTGGCCCTGAAGGAGGTCATCGACCACGGCGAACGCCCCGAGGTGCTCATCGACGGCATCCCGGCCCGGGAGCGGGCGCTGCGGGCCGGCCTCGAGGCGGCCTACCGGCACCTGGCCGGCGTGACCGAGTCCCGCGCGGAACGCGTGCGCCTGGTCGACTCCGCCAACCGCACCCGGCCGTGGACCACGTGGTGACCTGCCCCGCCTGCCACAGCGAGACCGCCCCGGGCGCGCGGTTCTGTGAGGCGTGCGGACAAGAGGTCAACCCCGGTATGCCGGCCGCGCCGGTCCCGGACGCGGTGGACACGGCCAGCCCGCTGGACTCGGTGCGGGTGGTGCCGCCCGCGCCCGTCTGCGCGGCCTGCGGTGGGGTCGTCGCCGAGGACGGCTACTGCCTGACCTGCGGCACCCCGGCGGTCAAGCCGCGCGACCACTTCCGCGAGCAGCCGGCACCGTGGGTGGCAGGGGTCTGCGACCGCGGCATCCGCCACCACCGCAACGAGGACGCGATGGCCCTGGCTGCGGATGCGGCGCCCCCCTCGCGGGCGGTGCTGGTGGTGTGTGACGGGGTGTCCTCCTCGACCGACTCCGACCGGGCCAGCCTGGCCGCGGCCCGGGCGACCCGCGAGGTGCTCGCCGGCTCCCGGCCGCGCGGTGCGGGCACCGTGGCCGCGCGCGTCGCCGCCACGGCGGGGTTGCTCGAGTCGGCGGCGGCCGCCGCCGACGCGGCAGTCGTCGAGACGACCATCGCCCCGCGCGGGGAGAACCCTGCCGCCTGCACCTGGGTGGCCGCGGTGCTCGACGCCGAGCTGCTCGTCGTCGGCTGGGTGGGTGACAGCCGGGCCTACTGGCTGCCCGACAGCGGCGCCGCCGAGGCCCTGACCGTCGACGACTCCTGGGCGGCCGAGCAGATCGCCCGGGGCGTCCCGCGACGCGAGGCCGAGGAGGGGCCGCAGGCCCACGCCATCACCCGCTGGCTCGGGGTCGACGCCCCCGACCCGACCCCGCGCCACGCCAGCCGTGAGCTCGACGGCCCGGGGTGGGTGCTGGTCTGCTCGGACGGCCTGTGGAACTACTGCTCCGAGGCCGAGGACCTGGCGGCGCTGGTGCGCCGGTGCGCGGCGGTCCGGTCGCCGTCCCTCACGCCGGCCGGGACCGCTTCAGGCTCCGCCGCCCCTTCGCCCGACCCGGATCCCGACCCGCTGGCGCTGGCGGAAGAGCTCGTCGCCTGGGCCAACGCGCAAGGCGGCCACGACAACGTCACCGTCGCCCTGGCCCGGGTGGGGTCACCGTGACCGGACACCCGCTGACGCCGTGGCCGGGCCGGGGACCCGGCCAGCCGGCATACCCGTCCCCGCACCGCCCCGGACGAGAGGAAGGCTCACGACATGGTCGAGTTCACGGCTGAGGTCTACCAGAACGAGTTCCTGCCCGACGGCGGCACGGACGTGCACGCGATCGTGACGGTCACCTGCCAGGGTGCCGGCGAGGCCGGGCGATCCGGGGCCGGCGAGGCCGCGGAGATCGTCATCGTCGACACCTCCGGGTCGATGGGCGAGGACAAGATCCGCGCGGCGCAGGCAGCGGCCTCCGCAGCGCTCGACCAGGTGCTCGACGGGACGTGGTTCGCCGTGATCGCGGGCAACCACGAGGCGCGCCTGGCGTTCCCTTCCGGACCGATCGCGCCCGAGTCCGGAGTCGGCATGGTGCGCATGGACGACGTGATGCGGCGCGCGGCCAAGGCGGCGATCGCGACGTTCCACGCCGATGGCGGCACCGCGATGGGCACCTGGCTGACCAAGGCCCGGCAGGTGTTCGCCACCGTCCCGGTCACCCAGAAGCACGCCATCCTGCTCACCGACGGCAACAACCAGCACGAGACCCCGGAGCAGCTCACGGTCGCGATCAACGCGGCCGAGGGGCAGTTCCAGTGCGACTGCCGCGGCGTCGGCGCCGACTGGGTGGTGGCCGAGCTGCGCCGCATCGCCACCGCCCTGCTGGGCACCGTCGACCTCATCCCGCGGGCCGAGGAGATGCCGGCCGTGTTCGAGACGCTGATGCGCCAGTCGATGGGGCGCGGGGTCGCGGCGGCCGAGCTGCGGGTGTGGTCACCGCAGGGCGCCCAGGTGCTCTTCGTGCGCCAGGTGGCACCCACGGTGGAGGACCTCACCGGGCGGCGGACCCCCGTCAACCCGCTCACCGGGGCCTACCCGACCGGGTCGTGGGGAGATGAGTCCCGTGACTACCACGTCGCCGTCCGGCTGCCCGCCCGGAGCATCGGGCAGGAGCAGCTCGCCGCGCGGGTGCAGCTCGCCGTCGGCGGGGACGTCGTGGCGCAGGGCCTGGTCAAGGCGATGTGGACCGACGACGACACCCTGACCACCCGCATCAACCCGGCGGTCGCGCACTACACGGGGCAGGCCGAGCTGGCGCAGGCGATCCAGGAGGGCCTGGCCGCCAAGGCCGCCGGCGACGACGCGACCGCGACGGCCCGGCTCGGGCGGGCCGTCCAGCTCGCCGCCGAGACCGGCAACGACGAGGCCACCGACCGCCTGCGCAAGGTGGTCGACGTCGACGACACCGTGACCGGCAAGGTGCGCCTGCGCAGCAGCGTCGACCGGCTGGACGAGATGGCCCTGGACACCTCGTCGACCAAGACGACCCGGGTGAAGAAGTGACACCCGCACCGAGAGGGAGGCGGCGGAACGCATGAGCCCCTACACCTGCCCGCAGGGGCACACCTCCGAGGCCGGCGACTACTGCGACACCTGCGGGGCGCCCATCCCGGCCGGCTCCTCCGGCGCCGGTGCCGGTGGCGGGGCCGGTGTCGCGGCGGCGACCGGCTCCGGGAGCGCGCCGGGCGCGGCCCCCGCCGGCCCCTCGACCAGCGTGGGCACCGGTGGCGCGCCGAGTGCGCCCGCCCCTGCCACGACGGCCCCGGCCGGCCCCCGCACCTGCCCGAGCTGCTCGGCCCCGAACGACGCCGACGCCCTGTTCTGCGAGGCGTGCGGCTACGACTTCACCACCGGCGCCATGCCCCGGCCGCCCGACGGAGCACCCGGGCCGGGCGCGGCACCGGACGGGCAGCAGCCGGCCGCAGCGCCCTCCCCCGTCCCGCCCCCGGTGGCGCTGGAGTGGGTGTCCGAGGTGTGGGTCGACCCTGACTGGTACGCCGCCCAGGAGTCCGAGGACCCGTGCCCGTCGGCGGGCCCGCCGACCGTGGTGCCGCTGACGGTGCAGTCGGTGCTGGTCGGGCGTCGCTCGGTGAGCCGCAACATCCACCCGCAGGTGGACTGCTCCACCGACACCGGTGTCAGCCGCCGGCAGGCGCAGCTGACCACGGACGGCCAGCGCTGGTGGGTGGAGGACCTGCAGTCCGCCAACGGCACCTACGTCGGGCCGGCCAGCGGCCCGCTGCCGACCGCCCCGCTGCCGCCGGGGCAGCGCCACGAGGTCGACGAGGACCAGCGGGTCTACATCGGCGCCTGGACCCGCCTGGTCATCCGGCGGGCGACCCCCGAGGAGAAGGCGGCTCAGGCCACCTAGGCACACCGCGGACCAGCCGACTTCACCGTGCGGAGGGGCTGCAGCTCCGTCACGAGTTGTCGCCGTGGTGAGCGGGGGCCTGGCGGGGCACGATCCCGGCAGGGACTGGCGGAGGCGATGGCCGAGCTCTACGGGCGAGCACCGGATCAGTTCGTCGCGCACCGCGCTGCGCTCGTGAGTCGGCTGGAGCAAGCGCCGGTCCCGCCATGACAGGTTGCCGCCTGCCAACCAGTCGTCACCCGGGTGTGGCTGAATACGTGGTGACGCCCCACCTGTGCCGGACCCGAGGAGCAGCAACGATGAGCGAGCCGACCGAGCGCACCACGGTCCGGCGCCTTCCCGAGAAGGCCGTGACGGACCGGTGGGTCCTCGACGCCATCCTCGACGAGGCCCTCGTGGCCCACCTCGGGGTGATCGAGGGCGACCAGCCGTTCGTGCTGCCCATGGCCTGCGCCCGGGACGGGGACCGGCTGCTCCTGCACGGCTCCACCGGGAGCCGTCTGATGCGCGCCCTGGCGTCGGGTGCGCCGACGTGCGCCACGGTGACCCTGCTCGACGGGCTGGTCTACGCGCGCTCGGCGTTCGAGTCCTCGATGCACTACCGCAGCGCCACCATCCTCGGGCGGGCCTCGGCCCTGCCGCCGGAGGAGCTCGTGGAGGCGTTGCTGGTGCTGACCGAGCACCTGCTGCCGGGCCGCTGGGAGCACCTGCGGCCGCCGACGCGCAAGGAGCTGGCGGCCACGACGGTGCTCGCCCTGCCCCTGCAGGAGTGGTCGGTCAAGGTCGGCGACGGCTGGCCGGAGGACGACCCGGCCGACCTCGGCGCCGACGTGTGGGCGGGGGTGCTGCCGTTGCGGACCACGGCCGGCCAGCCCCGCCCTGCCCCCGACCTGGCCCCCGGCATCGAGGTCCCCGACCACGTGAGCGCCCGCTACCCGTCCTGACCGGCGGGCGGCGAACCGCCCCGGGCACCAGGGGAACTGGCCGCGCGGCGGTGAGCCGCTTTGACGGCATACCGGTGCCTGTATGGCGAATTGTGAGACCACCTGGCACCCGTTCCTTGGTACTAGTCTCCGCCGGTTGGGGATCCACTGGCCGAAAACGTCTGCTACCAACAAGGAAAGGAAGCAGGTCGATGGCCGCGCTGGCCATCCGGAGCCCACGTTTGGGGGCACTCATGGCACGTTCTCCACAGGCTGCCGAGACGGTCGGCCGCACGCGCTGGCGTCGGTTCGGCCTGGCAGCAGGAGCGGGGGTCGGCGCAGTCGGCCTCATCGGGTACCTCGGCGCCACTGGCGCCTTCGCGCTGTCGTTCTCGTTCTCGGGCATTCCCTTCCAGCTGTCCGCCGACAGCCTGAGCGGCACCCACTTCGTGCAGTACGCCTTCCCGGACAAGCTGGCCAGCAGCGCGGGCGCGAGCGCCCTCAACAACGGTGCCGGCGCGCTGATCAACGGGTCCGGCTCCATCAACAACACCGCCAGCGCGGGCGGAAGCACCTATGCGTCCGACACGGTGACCCAGCTCGGGTCGGCGACGATCTCCAACCTCGCGCAGAGCATCTGCGCCCCGACACCGCTCGGCAACGCCATCCGGGTCACCATCGCCGGCTCGGGCGACACGACGGCGTCCAACCTGGTGATCCAGGCCCCGGCGCTGACGGCGAGCGGCGCGAACTTCAACAACTTCACCATCGGCGAGTCCGTGGGTTCGGCCCTGGCCGGGCAGGGCTTCGCCCCGAACAACGACTTCACCGACCCGTACGGCGCGCTCTCCGGTCAGCCGATCGGCGGCAGCTTCGCCCAGGGCGCCGACCGCGTGACGCTCACGAGCATCAAGCAGGTCGGTGTCGGCACGGAGGCCGGGAGCTTCAACATCAGCGGCCTCAAGCTCTACGCCGAGTTCGTCTCCAGCTGCTGAGGAGCCGGCAGCCGCCGGCCCGGACCACACATCGTTAGGGGCACCAGGAAGTCGTGCGGCCGGTGGGACGCAGCGTTCCCACCGGCCGGCACGCATGAACAGGGGAACTTCTCATGCCTGATGACGACACGTCGCGACCCCCCGAAGGGCACGACCTCCCGCCGGGCGCCGGCGCTGCCACGCCGCCGATCGACACCGGCAAGGCGACCGACCCCGGCGAGGCCACTGGCGCGTCCACGGCGGTCAGGCCACGACGGTTCCGTCGGTGGCGCCGTTCGCGGCCCTTCTGGGGTGGCCTGTTCACCCTCCTCGGTGGCCTGGAGATCGCCACCATCCCCCTGACCGCCTACAAGATCATGCTGGTGACCCCCTCGGTCGTCATCGCGGCGCTGGTCGGTGCCGTGATCGCCATCCTCGGCCTGCTCATGTGGATGACGCCGAGCCAGAACAAGCTCTACGGGCTGCTGGCGATCCTGCTCGGCGTCGCCTCGTTCGTCACCAGCAACGTCGGTGGCTTCCTGCTCGGCGGCCTGCTGTCGATCATCGGCGGCGCGCTCGGGTTCGCCTGGGTCGTCGTCGACCGGACTGCCGACGAGGACCCTGCACCGCCGGCGGCGCCCGACCTGCCCGACGACGCGGACCCCGGTCCCGCTGCGAGCGGCACCGGACCGGAGCCCAGCCGGGCATGAGCACCACATCCTTGGGGCGGCGGCAGCCGTCCATCCGCTGGTCCGCGGGCGCGCTGATGGCCGTGGCCCTGGTGCTGAGCCAGGCGCCGGGCGTCGCCCTCGGGCAGGCCTCGCTGCCCCCCGGAACCCCGGGCGGCGCCGGCGCGACCCTGACCGCGGCCCGGGCCACGCTGACCGGACTGACCTACGACGGGGTCGTCACGGTGCCGACCACGACCGGTGACGTGCCGACGATCGAGCTGCGCAGCACCGCCGCCACGCTGACGGGGCTCGCGCTGCACACCCCATGCACTCCCATCGCCGCCCTCGGGACCGGGTTGACGGCGGCCTCGGTCACGCCGGCCGACAGCGCGTCGACCTCGGCCAGCGGCCTGACCCTGTACGCCCGGTCCGTCACGGCCACCATGGCCGGGGCCGGCGTGACCTGGACGCCGGACAGCCCTCCTCCGGCGGCCGACCTGGGTGACGTGGTCCTCACCGACGTCACCATCGAGGTGACCAGCCTGACGCTGCCGGCGTTCACCGCGCCCGGGCTGCGCGAGTCGGCCTCGTTCTGCGCGCCGGCCTGAGCCTCGCCGTCCTTCCGTCACCATCACGCCCGGGGACCAACGCCTCTTCCGGGCCCAGGCCGTGCCGGGCACCGTGAGTGCCGAGGCAGACCGTCCGAGGGAAGCGACGATGGCATCGACGAGGACAGCAACGCCGAAGGCCCCTGTGCCCGGCTCCCCGGGCGCCCAGCCCTCCCCTGGCACCCAGCCTCCCACCGGCACCGAACCGCTGGACGGCGTCCGTCTGGCCGCCGTGGACGCGGCCGTGGAGCGCGCGGCGCAGGCAGCCCGGGCCTTCCGTGAGCTCGACCAGGACCAGGTGGACCGGATCGTCGAGGCGATGGTGCGCGCCGGGGTGAGGGCGGCCACCGAGCTGGCCCGCCTGGCCGTCGAGGAGACCGGCTTCGGCGTCTTCGAGGACAAGGTGGTCAAGAACTACGTCGCGACCGAGTTCCTCCACGACTACCTGCGAGGCAAGAGGTCGGTCGGCGTCATCGACGAGGACGTCGAGCGCAACATCGTGCGGGTCGCGGAGCCGATCGGGGTGGTCCTGGCGATCACGCCGGTCACCAACCCGACGTCGACGGTGCTCTACACGGCGATCGTCGCGGCCAAGACCCGCAACGCCATCGTGTTCCGGCCCTCGCCGTTCGCGACCCGCTGCTGCGAGCGCAGCGTCGAGATCCTGCGGCAGGCTGCCGAGGACGCCGGTATGCCGCCCGGGGCCCTCCAGGTGCTCCCCGACCCCGAGCACCGGGTCACCCACTACCTGTTCACGCACCCCCAGGTCGACTTCATCTGGGTCACGGGCGGGCAGAAGATCGTGGCCCTCGCCAACGCCGCGGGCAAGCCCGGCCTGAGCGTGGGCCCCGGCAACGCGCCGGTTTACCTGCACCGCACCGCGGACGTGAAGGGCGCGGTGGTCGACATCCTGATCTCCAAGACCTTCGACGCCTCGGTGATCTGCCCGGCGGAGCAGACCTGCATCATCGACGACGAGATCTACGACGAGACCCTCGCCGAGTTCGAGCGGATGGGCGCGCACCTGCTCACCCCCGCCGAGGAGGAGCTGCTCGCGACGTTCGCCTTCGGCGACGGTGACCGGGCCAACCTCGCCGCGCTGGGCCAGCTGGCCCCGGAGCTGGCGCGGCGGGCCGGCTTCGGCGTCGCCCCGGGCACCAAGGTCCTGCTCGCGCCCCTGCCGGCCGACCTCACCGAGCTGGGGAGGCACCCGCTCGTGCAGGAGAAGCTCATGCCGGTGCTCGGCGTCGTGCGGGCCCGGGACGAGCAGCACGCCATCGACACCGCGGTGCTGGTCACCGAGCACGGCGGTCTGGGGCACACGTCGGCGATCTACGCCCGCGACGACGCCGTCGTCGACGCCTACAGCCGGGCGGTGCGCACCGGCCGGATCCTGGTCAACGCCCCCACCGCCGTCGGCGCCCTGGGCGGGGTCTACAACAACCTGACACCGACGTTCTCCCTCGGGTGCGGGACGTGGGGCGGGTCGAGCACCACCGAGAACGTCAACTACCTGCAGCTGCTCAACATCAAGACCGTCTCGCGCCGGCGCACGCCGCCGCAGTGGTTCCGGGTGCCGTCCAACACCTACTTCAACGCCGGAGCGCTGGAGAACCTGCGCGACGTCGAGACCGACAGCGCGGTCATCGTCACGGACGGGCCGAGCGAGGACCGGGGCGTGGCGGCGCTGGTGCGCAGCACCCTGCGGGCCTCCCACGTCCAGGTGTTCAGCGACGTCACGCCCGAGCCCGACGAGGCGACCATCCGTCGCGGCGTCGAGCTCCTGCAGCGCGTCCGACCCGACCTGGTCGTGGCCGTCGGCGGCGGCTCGGTCATCGACGCCGCCAAGGCCATGCGCCTGTTCCACGAGCACCCGGACCTGCGCCTGGCCGACCTGACGCTGCCGTTCCTCGACCCTCGCAAACGGGTCGTCGAGTACCCCCAGGACGCGCACACGGTCCAGCTGGTCGCGCTGCCCACCACGTCCGGGACCGGGTCGGAGGTGTCACCGGCCGCGGTGGTGACGGTCGACGGCCGCAAGGAGACCCTCGTCGACTACAGCCTCGTGCCGGACCTGGCCATCGTGGACCCGATGCTGACCCTGTCGATGCCCGACGCGGTGACAGCGGACAGCGGCGTCGACGCCCTCACCCATGCCCTCGAGGCGGTGGTGTCGGTGTTCGCCTCGCCGTACACCGACGCCTTCTGCGTGCAGGCCGCGCGGCTGATCTTCGAGGCCCTCCCCCGGGTGCACGCCGACCCGGGCGACCTGCAGGCGCGCACCGACATGGCCAACGCCGCGACGCTGGCAGGGCTGGCGTTCTCCAACGCCTTCGTCGGCACCAACCACGCCCTCGCCCACGCCGTCGGCGCCCGGTTCCACCTGGCACACGGCCGCGCCAACGGCGTGTTCCTGCCCCACGTGCTGGCCTACAACGCGGCGCTGCCCAGCAAGTTCATGCCGGCCCCGGGCTACTCGGCCTACGTCGCGCCCGACAAGTACGCCCAGCTCGGCCGGGTCATCTTCGGCGGGCGCGGCGCCGAGGAGAGCCGGCGCCGCCTGTTCCACGCCGTCGACGACCTGCTCGACAAGGTCGGTATGCCGCGCACCCTCCGGGACGCGGGCGTCGGGGAGCAGGAGTTCCTGGCGGCGCTGCCGGACCTGGCGATGACCGCGTTCCAGGACCTCAGCAACCGGACCAACCCGCGCATGCCGCTCGTCCAGGAGATCACCGACCTGCTGCGGCAGGGCTACTACGGCTCGACGGGTGCGGCCCGATGAGCGGGCGCAGACGCATCGGGCCGGTCGACACCATCTGGCTCAACATGGACCGGCCCAACAACCTCATGGTCATCGAGTCGGTGATGTTCCTCGACGAGGCCCCCGACTGGGACCGGCTCGTCGACGTGGTGCGCCGGCGCATGGTCGAGCGGTTCCCCGTCTTCCACCAGCGGCCCGTGCCGCCCCGGACACCGCTGGGCCTGCCGCACTGGGAGGACGACCCGGACTTCTCGCTGGACCGGCACCTGCACCGCGTGACGCTGCCACGGCCGGGTGACGACGCCGCCCTGCAGCGCTTGCTGGAGCAGCACCTGCACGTGCCGCTCGACCGCGCCCACCCGCTGTGGCAGGTGCACCTCGTCGACGGCTACGGCTCCGGGGCGGCCGTGCTCTGCCGGTTCCACCACGCCCTGGCCGACGGGATCGCCCTGACCCGGGTGATGCTCTCGCTCACCGACGCCGCACCGGGCGACGACCTCGCCGCGGCGGAGGGCGACCTCGCCCCGCCACGCCCCGAGGGCCTGGCCGGTCTCGTGGACACCGCCTTGTCCGCCACCCGCGCGGGCGCCGGGCTGACCCGGCAGGCGCTGACCGGGTTACTCGGCCTGGCCAGCCCCTCGGGCGTCGTCGGCGCCGCCGGCCGGGTGCTGCGCACCGGGCAGGTGGTCGACGACCTGCTGCTCACCAGCACCCCCGACAACCCGCTCAGCGGCACACCCGGCATCCACAAGCGGGCCGTGTGGTCCCAGGCCTGGCCGCTGGCCGACCTCAAGCACGTCGGGCGGCTGGCCGGGGCCACCCTCAACGACGTCCTGCTGAGTGCCGTCGCCGGCGCCCTGTGCCGCTACCAGCTCGACCACGGCGCGGTCCCGGCCGACCTGCCCACGATGGTGCCGGTCAACGTCCGGCCGCTCGACCAGCCGTTGCCGCGCGAGCTGGGCAACAAGTTCGCCCTCGTGTTCTTCACCTTCCCCTCCAGCATCCAGCCGCCGCTGGAGCGCCTGGCCGAGACCAAGCGGCGGATGGACTGGCTCAAGCGGTCCCCCGAGGCGACCGTGACCTTCGGCCTGATCACCGCGATCGGGCGGACCACGGCCGCGCTCGAGCACTACGTCGTCAACTTCTTCGCGGACAAGGTGATCGGCGTGACGACCAACGTCGCCGGCCCGACGAGCGTGCGCTACCTCGCCGGGGTGCGCATCTCCGGGGCCCTCGGCTGGGTGCCCGGGTCGGGTCGCCAGACGCTGGGGGTCAGCATCTTCACCTACGCGGACACGCTGCGGGTGGGGTTCATGGCCGACGCCGACTGCGTCCACGAGCCGGAGAAGCTGCTGCACGCCGTGGAGCGGGAGGTCGCCGACCTCATGAGCCTGGCGCGGACCGCCTGAACGGCCGGCGCACCCGGCGCGTTCCGGCGAGGACAGGAGGACAGGGATGCCGACCGACAGCTCCACCCAGAGCGTCGAGATCGACGCGGCGTTCGAGGACGTGCTCGCCACGATCCGGGACGTGGCCAGCCAGCCCGAGTGGATCCCCGAGATCCTGGAGGCTGAGGTGCTCTCGACCTTCGACACCGGGCTGCCCCGGACCGCGCGGTTCAAGGCCAAGGCGACGGTCGGCACCGACCGCTACACGCTGTCCTACGACCACAGCGACGACACCATGAGCTGGACGATGCTCTCCGGGGTGCTGCAGACCGGGCAGGAGGGCCTCTACATCCTGGCACCGCTGGGGTCGGGCCGGGTCCGGGTGACCTACGAGCTGACGATCCACCACAACCTGCCCCTGCCGGGGTTCATCCGCTCCCGGGTCATCCGCGGCCTGGTCGCCAGCACGCTCACGGGGCTCAAGTCGCACCTGGAAGGCGCGCCCGTCTGACCGCGTACGGGTCGCCCATCGCGTCTGGCGACCGGGTAGCGGGGCGGGGTCACGATGGGCCGAGCCGACGCCTGGGTCACGGCCTCAGCTGCGGGCGCTGCCGGCAGCTGCCGCACGGTCCCTGTTCCTGGCGGCGAGGGTGGCGGCCACGGCAGCCACCGCGATCGTCACCAGGGCGCCGAGGATGAGGGCGGTCGGCTCACCGCTGGCGAGCAGGTGGGACTGCACCCCCAAGGTCGCGGCGGCGACGGGCACACCGAGCTGTGCACAGGCCAGGGCCCCGAGAGCGGTCGGCTGCCCCGTCAGTCGGGGGACCAGGTGGGTGGTGAGCGCTCCGACGCCCAGGGCCAGCCCGAGCCCGATGAGGGAGGGGTGTTGACCGAGGGCGTGGAGGTCGAGGGAGGCGCCGAGCCAGATGAAGAAGAGCGGACCGAAGAAGCCCTCGGTGACAGCGAACAGCTGACGGGCCAGCCGGCGTGGCTCGCCGATGGCGGCCACCGCCAGGCCGAACGTGAACCCGGCCAGCATGATCGAGACGCGGGTGGTCTGGGCGACCGCGGCCAGGCCGAAGAGGATGGCCAGGTTGATCCGCAGCTCGAGGGCGAACTTGCGGCGCTCGGACAGGCGGTGCACGTCGCGCCGCCAGCCCCGCCGCTCGGTGGCACGCAGCGCCACGAACAGGACGACCGAACACCCGACCACGGCCAGGGCGCCGAGGGCCGCGCGGCCGGCGCGGGCCGGGTCGATGGCCAGCGGGACGGCGACGATGCAGACGGCGTCGGCGACGGCCACCTGGGGCAGCAGCTGCAGGATCGGCTCGCCCGACAGGTGGAGGGCATCGAGGATCGGCAGGATCAGGGCCGCCGAGGACGATGCCAGCAGGACGGCATACAACACTGCATGGCCGGTCCCGAAGACCTGGGCGAGCAGGATGGCGACCGGGGCGGAGGCGACCCCGACGACGGCCGCCCGGAGCAGCCCCTTGGGCAACGCCTTGCGCAGCCGGGAGTCGCCGATCGGGACGTGGGAGCCGGCGACGAACATCACCAGGGCGAACCCGACCTGCGCCAGGAACGCGAAGGTGGGCTCGGTGGCGTGCACGGTCCCGAGCACCATGGGGCCGAGCACGACGCCGACCAGCAGCTCCCCCACGACGACGGGAAGCCCCCATCGGTGCGAGATCGCGAGCAGCGGCCCGGCGATGCCGGCAAGGCAGATCACGGACAGGAGCGTGAAGTTCACCCGCGATCCCCCTCCATCGAGCGGTCGGGATGGCCATGCTCCTCGGGAGCGCACTTCCAGGCGGCGTGGGGCACCCGCTCATCGTCCTCCCCGTCACGTCCCGGACGGCCGACCCTGCTCATCGACGCGCCGCAGCACCCCTGCCTGCCGGCACCCCGGCGCCCGGGTGCATCCCCGACGGATGAGGCGGCACGGCAGGCACCGCACGAGAGTGAGTGGTCTGACCGGTCGGGACCGCGGGCAGAGCCGAGCCGTGGGACCGACCCTTGTCCGGGGCCAGGGACGCCGGCGAAAGGGGTCAAGCCACGATGACGAGGCTCGTGCGACTGGCCATCGCCACCCTGGTGGTGTCCGTCCTGGCGGCCTGCAGCCAACCGGGCGCCCCGGGGGCGACGGGGTCACCGCCGAGCACCCCTGTGCCGCATGGCCCGTCCGGCACCTGGGCGCTGCATTGGGGGGACGAGTTCAACGGGACCAGCCTCGACCTGGGCAAGTGGCGACCGAACTGGTTCGGCGCGAGCAACACCTCGGTCACCAAGCCGGTCAACACGGCGGAGCTGTCCTGCTATGACCCGCGCCAGGTCACCGAGTCCGGGGGCGCCCTGCACCTGACGGCGGTCAAGCGCCCGTGCCGGTCATGGCAGTACGCGTCCGGGCTGGTCGAGACGACGAGGACGTTCCAGTTCACCTACGGCTACGCCGAGGCGCGCATGCTCCTGCCAGCCGGCCCGTTGGGGGCCTGCACGAACTGGCCCGCGTTCTGGGTCAACGGCAACGACGGAGCCCCGATCGAGGAGATCGACGTCATGGAGTGCCTGAACGGCGACGTCCAGTGGCACTACAACTGGGACCACTACCGCCACGAGGCCACCAACCTGACGGCCGCGTGGCAGGACACCATGCCGCAGACCGCCTCCGGGTGGCACACCTTCGGCGTCGACTGGGAGCCCGGGTCGATGACCTTCTACTACGACGGTGTGTCGCAAGGTTCCGTGGCCCAGCCCGCGACGCATCCCCATTACCTGATCGTCAACCTGGCCCTGTCGAACACGATCTCCCCGCCGGTCCTGGTGCCGCAGACCGTGAGCATCGACTACGTCAGGGTCTTCACGAGGAGGTGACCGGCGCAGATCGGCTCCGCGAGGGTCGCCAGCCACCGGAGCGGACCGGCGTTGCCTCTGCCGGCGAGCCGGGCCAATACTGGCCAGGACGCAGTGCCCCGGGTGAGCCCCTGCGGGGCGCCGCGGGACGGGGCGGTGTCATGACGGAGCAGCCGTACGTGGACGCGCTCGTCGTCGACCTCCGCACGCTGGATCGCCACATGCTGGACACCGTCGGCGGCAAGGCGGCGAACCTGGGCGAGCTGATGCGCGCCGGGCTGGCCGTGCCGCCAGGGTTCTGCGTCACCACCACGGCCTACGCGCGCGCCACCGCGGACGCAGACCTTGTCGCTGTGGCGACCGCGCTCGCCGGACTCGACCCGGCGGACGCCGCGGGTGCGGCCGAGCACGCCGCACGCGCCCGCGAGGTCGTGCTCGCCGCCGGCATGCCGGACCAGGTCGCCGAGGCGGTGTCCGCGGCGTACCAGGCGCTGCCGGACGGGCCCGACGTCCCGGTCGCGGTGCGCTCGTCCGCGACCGCCGAGGACCTGCCGACCGCGAGCTTCGCGGGCCAGCAGGACACGTTCCTCAACGTGGTGGGCACGTCTGCCGTCCTGGAGGCGGTGCGGCGGTGCTGGGCGTCCCTCTGGACCGACCGTGCGGTCGCGTATCGACAGGTCAACGGCATCGACCACGCCTCGGTCCGGCTCGCCGTCGTGGTGCAGCGCATCGTGGACGCCACGGTCGCCGGGGTGCTGTTCACCGCCGACCCCGTCTCCGGCGCGCGACAGCGTGCCGTCATCGAGGCCAGCCCGGGCCTGGGCGAGGCCGTGGTCTCCGGCACGGTGAACCCGGACCGGTTCGTCGTCGACACCGCCACCTGCACCGTGGTGGGCCGGACGCTGGGCGACAAGCGCCATGTGGTCCGTTCCCGGCCCGGCGGCGGCACCGCGCACCTCACCCTGCCCGCCGCGGATACCGTCGCGTGCCTCGACGACCAGCAGGCGTGCCATCTGGCCCGCCTCGGTCTGCAGGTCCAGGACCACTTCGCCGCTCCGCAGGACATCGAGTGGGCCGTGGACGGGTCCGGGCAGGTGTGGCTCGTCCAGTCTCGGCCCATCACCACCTTGTTCCCGGTGCCGATCACGCGGTCGCGGGACGGCTCGCCCCTGCGGCTGTTCTTCTGCATGAGCCTGGCCCAGGGCCTGCACCGCCCGCTCACCCCGATGGGCCTCTCGGCCTTCAACGTCCTGGGTGCCGCAGTGGGGGACATCGCCGGCATCCACACCCCCGACCCGGTCCAGGGACCGGTCGCCGTGACCCCGACCGCGGATCGGCTCTTCCTGGATGTCACCGACCTGGTCCGGCACCCCGTCGGGCGGAGGGTGTTCCCCAGGGTGCTCGACGTCATGGAGTCGCGGTCGGCCGTGGCGCTGCGCAGCGCCCTGGAGGACCCGCGGCTCCCACCCCGCAGGGGCGGGCGGCTGCGGTTCGCCGCGAGGCTGGGACGCGTCATGGTCCGCTTCCGCATGCCCGTCGTCGCGGTTCAGGCAGGCCTCCGGCCCTCCAGCGCCGGGCGCCGAGCCGGCCGGCTCGAAGCGGCGGCGCGGTGGCGCCGGGGCCCGAGGGAACCCGCGTCGGCGAGGGAGCGGCTGGAGTGGGTCATCCGGCACCTGGAGGGGCAGGTGGTGCCGCCGCTGCCCGCGATCGCCCCGGCCGCCGCAGCCGGGTTCGCGATGTTCGAGCTCGCCAGACGACTGCTCGGCCAGGACGCCCGACCCGGTGACATGCAGACGGTCCTGCGCGGCCTGCCCCACAACGTGACGACGGAGATGGACCTGAGCCTGTGGGACGTGGCCGCGCGGACGAGGCTGGAGGGGTCCGCCACGACAACCGTGCGGGATGGCGAGGTCGGCGACCTCGTCTCCGCCTTCCGTGCCGGCACGCTGCCCCAGGTGGTCCAGCGCGGCCTCGAGTCCTTCCTGGAGCGGTACGGCGCCCGGGCGGTGGCCGAGATCGACCTCGGCATGCCGCGTTGGCGGGACGACCCCGGCCACCTGCTCGGCGTCCTCGCGAACTACCTGCGGCTGCCCGACGGCGCGCCCGACCCGCACTCCGAGTTCCTGCGCGCCAGCATGGAAGCCGAGACGATGGTCGACACGCTGAGCAGGCGCGCCGGCCGCCGGGGTCGCGTGCGCGGGGCGACCGTCGCGTTCGCCCTTCGGCGGGCCCGCGAGCTGGCCGGCCTGCGGGAGATGCCGAAGTTCCTCCTCGTGCTGGGCCTGGCGCCCGCCCGGGCGCAGCTGCTCCAGGTGGGCGAGCACCTGGCCTCGACGGGTCGTCTGGCCGAGGCGGAGGACGTCTTCTTCCTCGACCTGGCGGACGTGCGCGCCGCGCTCGACGGCGCGGACGTCCGCCAGGTCATCCGGCGGCGGCGCGAGACGTACGACCTCGAGCTGGGCCGTCGGCGGGTGCCCCGTCTGCTGTGGTCGGACGGGACGGAGCCGGGGCAGGAGCCACCGCCGAGCGCGGACGGACGCCTGCGGGGCACGCCCGCCTCACCCGGCGCCGTCACGGCGCGGGCACGCATCGTCCAGGACCCGGCCCACGCCCATCTGGAGCCGGGCGAGATCCTCGTGGCGCCCTCGACCGACCCGGGGTGGACGCCCCTGTTCCTCACCGCCGGAGGGCTCGTGATGGAGATGGGCGGTGCGAACTCCCACGGCGCCGTCGTGGCCCGCGAGTACGGCATCCCGGCCGTCGTCGGCGTCCCGGACGCCACGAGCCGGCTCACCACCGGGGCGCGGGTCCACGTGGACGGCACCCACGGAGTGGTCACGCCCGAGTAGGCGCGCGGGCGTGCCGCCCCCGGCCCCTGGGGCGACCATGCGGCATGCCTGCCAGGCAGGGCAGAGGCGGTGAGGTGGATGAGTCGGTCGGTACGCCGGGTTCTGTGCACCGCGGCCGTTACCGGCACTGCGGGCGACGGCCATCCATCTCGGGTGCCCGTTGCCGGACACCTCCAGCGGTCTACCCGGAAGCTCGGGCGGGCCGCCCTCGAACGCTTCCTGTCTGACCTTGCTCCAGGTGGGGTTTACCTAGCCACGCCAGTCACCTGGCGTGCTGGTGGTCTCTTACACCACCGTTTCACCCTTACCGCGGCGCCTGCCCGGCCGAAGCCGGGTGGTTCGCCGAGGCGGTCTGCTCTCTGTGGCACTGTCCCGCGGGTCGCCCCGGGTGGCCGTTAGCCACCACCTTGCCCTGTGGAGCCCGGACGTTCCTCGGCGGCGCCCCGGGGGGCGCCGACGCGGCCGTCTGACCGACTCATCCGCCGATGATCCTAACGGCAACCCCGGACCCGGTATGCCGTGCGCCTCCCGCCGTCGGTCGGGCACGTCGCCGGGCTCCCCCGGCTACTCCCGGGACGGTGTCCCGGGAGCGCTGGCCGCAGGGTTGAGCCGCTCGCTGTCCTCCGGCGCCAGCCCCTCCTCCGGGTGGACCGCCGGGCGACCGCGCCGCACCCGCCACGCGCTGAACAGGGCGGCCATCGCCGCCAGCCAGGCTCCGCCGAGGACGAAACCGGCCAGCACGTCGGAGACGTAGTGGGCGGCCAGGGCCACGCGGGAGAAGCCGATGCCGAGGACCATGACGACCGCCACCGCGACCGCGACCCGGCGCCAGACCCCCTTGAGCACCGGCAGGAACACCAGCAGCAGCACGCCGTACCCGACGACGGCCGCCTGGGCGTGCCCGCTGGGGAAGCTGGCCCCGGGCTCGTGGACGAACGGGTGGGGCACGACGGGACGCTGGCGGTCCACCATCGCCTTCACCGCGGTGTTCAGCAGGGATGACACCGCGGTGGTCACGACCACGAACAGCGCCAGCCGCCACAGCCGACGCCACAGCAGCCACACCACCACGACGAGCATGACCAGCTGCCACGCCAGCGCCGACCCGGAGTCGCTGAACGCGCGCATCAGCCACACGAACGCCGGCTGCGTCAGCGCGAAGCGGTGCAGGCCGTCACGGGCGCCGAGGTCGGCCTCGGAAAGGGGTTCCCAGTGGTCCTCGACCAGCAGGAGCAGCAGCGCGAACGGCACCGCCACCAAGGCGAGGGCGACGGCGACGAGCACCGCCCTCGTGGTGTAGCGCTGCCGCCGTGAGGCGGCGCCGGGTGCCGGGTCTGCCATGGGGCCTCCATCACCGTCAGGAGCCCACCACGGTACCCACCCTGCGGCCGCGCCGGAGACTTCAGCGACGGAGCACCGCCCCGCCCGCGCCGGGCGGTCGACGCTAGAGGTCCACGTGCAGGCTTGTCCCGACGCTCGGACGGTTCACCCACCGTTGCGTCGAGTGGTAGCCGGTCGCGCCGCAGAAGACGTCGAAGCGCACCGACTCCCCATGCGCGGGCACGTGCGAGAACGTGAGGGCGTAGCCACCCCACGGACCGAAGTCCCCCGACAGCCACTCACCGTTGGGGGCGAGGGCGTAGATCGTGGCGAGCTGGTCACCATCGCACCCGTCGTCGCCGTACGCCATCACGGTCGAGTCCCCCGGCCACGCCTGTGCCGGTGCGGCGCCCAGCACCATCGCCGCCGCCACCCCCGTCGCCGCTGCCAGAGCCGCCAGCCTCCTGTGCACCATGGCTTCCCTCATTCGCCGCAAGTCCAACCCGACGCATCCCACGCTGCTCTGGCAGACCGTCGCGGACCTCCACCCAATGGCGCATCGTCGATCCGCACCCTGCAGGTGGCCGCCTACCTGATTCGGCGGGTCAGACGGGCTCGAAGCGGACCGACCGGCGCGCGATGTCCGCCTCGACCAGCCGCACCTGCAGCGCCTCGCCCAGCGACACCCGGCCGCGGCACGGCGCCAGGATCGCCGGGTCGGCCACCTGGACCATCCCGCCGTGGGCGTTCAGGTCGACGACGACGGCGTCGAAGGCCTCGCCCACACGGTGGCGCAGCGCGGCGGCCTCGACCGCGTCGGTGCAGGCGCGCTCGACGGCCGCGGCCCGCTGGTCGGAGGAGGCCATCGCCTTCGGCAGCGCCGGCAGGGCCTCGCGCACCCAGCCGGGCACCTCGGCCCCCGCGCACAGTGCCTCGCACACCAGCAGCCCGAACCGGTCCACGAGGCGGCGCAGCGGCGCGGTGACGTGGGCGTACGGCGCGGCCACCGCGGCGTGCATGCCGACCTCGGGCAGGGCCCCCACGAACGGGGTGTAGCCGGCGCCGCGGAACAGGCTCGTCGCCTCATGAATCAGCGCAAGCTGGCGCGGGTCGCTGCGGTCCAGGGAGCGCAGGAACTCGCCGTAGAGCCACTCCGCCGGCCACACGACCCCGAGGGCCCGGGCCTGGCGGTGGAACCGGGCCACCGCCTGGTGGTCCGGCTCGGGCATGGTCCGCAGGATGCCGATGTCGCCGTGGAGCATCATCTCGGCGGCCGCCATGCCGGTCAGCAACGAGATCTGGGCGTTCCAGTCCTCGACCACCATCGGCGGCCGGAAGCGCAGGTGGTAGCGGCCCTCGTCGTCGACAGTCACCTCCTGCTCGGGCAGCGGCAGGCTGGCTCCGCCTCGCCCCTGCTCCAGCGCGATCCGCCGCTCGCCGACCTCCCGCAGCAGCGCCATCCGCTCACCACCGGACCCGGCGTCGACCGCCTGCTGCACCGTGGCGTAGTCCAGCCGCTCACGGCTACGCACCATCGCGCGGTAGACCTCGACCGCGACCTCCTCACCGTCCTCGTCCAGGCGCAGGTCCCACACGAAGGCCGGCCGGTCCTGGTCCGGCAGCAGGCTCGCGGCGTCCTCCGCGATCCGCTCGGGGTGCAGCGGGGTGCGCCGGTC
>DASSPC010000049.1:0-6848 GCA_035699865.1 Oryzihumus sp.
GACGTGGTGGTCCTCGACGCGTATGCCGCGGGCCGGGTCCCTGCCGAGCTCACCACAAGCGAGTTCCTGGCCGAGGTGGCCCGGGTGCTCAAGCCCGACGGGCTGCTGCTGGCCAACCTCGCCGACGAGCCCGGGATGCCCTACGTCGGCCGGGTGGCCGCCGCGGCCGGGGCGAGCCTGCCGCACCTGGCCCTGGTGGCCAGCGTCGAGGTGCTCAAGGGGCGGCGGTTCGGCAACACGGTGCTGGTCGCCGGGCGCACGCCGATCGACGAGGACGAGCTGCTGCGGCGGGTGCGCCGGATGCCGTTCCCGGCCGGGGTGCGCGGGGCGGACGACCTGGCGCGGATGGTGCAGGCTGCCCGCCCGTTCACCGACGCCGACCCCGGGATGTCCCCTCCCCCGCCACCGGCGAAGGGGTGGCGGGTGCGCTAGCCAGCCGACCGGCATACCGGCGTCTGCAGCACCGGACACGCGTTGGCCCGCGAAACCGGTCCCGATCGGGGCGGAGACGCCGGCCAGGCGGTGTCCGGTCGAGGGGGGGAGCGTGGGTCAGATGCGGCCGCCGGCGTTCTCGCCGCCGCCGATGCGCTGCACGAGGTAGACCGGTACGAACGAGGCGACGATGAGCACCGCCGCGACGACGTTGACGACCGGCGCCTGGTTGGGGCGGAACAGGTTGCCGAAGATCCACAGCGGCAGGGTCTGCACGCCCGGGCTGGCGGTGAACGTCGTCACGATGATCTCGTCGAAGGAGAGTGCGAACGCCAGCAGGCCGCCGGCGAACAGTGCCGAGCGGATGACCGGCAGGGTGACCAGCCGGAACGTCTGGCCGAGGCCCGCACCCAGGTCGGCCGAGGCCTCCTCCAGCGACGTGCCGCTGCGGCGCAGCCGGGCGAGGACGTTGTTGTAGACCACGACGATGCAGAACGTCGCGTGGCCGATGATCACCGTCATCAGGCTGAGCCCGCCGAGCAGGGACCGGAAGGCGTTGTTCAGCGCGATGCCGGTGACGATGCCCGGCAGCGCGATCGGCAACAGCACCAGGAACGACACCGACTCCCGCCCGAAGAAGCGGAACCGCTGGACGGCGAACGCCGCCATCGTCCCGAGGACGAGGGCGATGACGGTGGCCCCGAGACCCGCCTTGACGCTGGTGGCCACCGCGTTGAGCACGCCCTCGCTGGCCGCGGCCCGCTGCCACCACTCCAGCGTGAACCCCGAGGGAGGCCAGCCGAACGTCCGGGAGGTGTTGAAGCTGTTGACCAGCACCACGAACAGCGGCACGTAGATCACGGCGAGCCCGAGAACCACGGCGACCCGCAGCAGGATCTTGGCGCGGGTGGACAGGATCACGGGGCGCTCCTCACAGGTTGTCCAGCGCGCCGGTGCGCCGGACGAGTAGCAGGTAGATGACCATGGCCACCACCGGGAACGTGGCCGCGGCGGCGGCGAACGGCAGGTTGTTGGCGGTCACGATGTTGTCGTAGATGACGTTGGCGAACAGCTGGGTCGCACCGCCGACGATCTTGACGGTGATGTAGTCGCCCAGGCTGAGCGAGAACGTGAAGATCGACCCCGCCACCAGCGCCGGGAACAGCAGCGGCATGACGATCGAGCGGAACGTGCGCCCGGCCGGGGCCCCGAGGTCGCTCGAGGCCTCCAGCAGGGAGTCGGGCACCCGCTCCAGGCCGGCGTAGACCGGCAGGATCATGAACGGCAGCCACAGGTAGGCCAGGGTCAGCACCGTGGCGAAGAGGCCGTAGCCGGGGCCGTGGAGGCCGAACGGGCCGAGGGCCCAGTTGATCGCGCCGTTGTCGCCGAGCATGATCCGCCACGAGTACGCCTTGACCAGGTAGCTGGCCCACAGCGGCGTCAGGATGGCCACGACCATGACCTGACGCGTGCGCCGGCCGGCGACCTTGGCCATGTAGAACGCGATCGGCAGCGCGACGAGCGCGTCGATCACGGTCACCGAAGCCGCCACGCCCAGGCTGCGCAGCGCGATGTGGCGGTAGACCGAGTCCGACAGCAGGGTCTGGAAGTTCTCCCAGGTGAACTGCCGGATGATCTCGCCGGTGAAGGTGTCGGTCGTCCAGACCGCGGTCACGAACATGGCCGCGAGCGACCCGAGGTAGGCGACCACCAGCCACAGCCCCGGCAGGGAGAGCAGCCCTCCCAGCCGGAGCCGCGGGTGCTGGTGGAGCACGCGGGAGACGGAACGACCCGGCATGCGGTCAGCCCTTGATCTCGGTCCAGGCCTGGGTCCACTTGCTGTAGTCGACGCAGGTCACGTTGGTGCGCCCGTCCAGGCAGGCCTTCGTCGGCGTGGTCCAGTAGTAGATGTTGTCCGAGTAGGCCTTGTCGGCGGCGTGGTAGGTCTTGCAGTGCTCGGCCATGCCCGGCTGCGCGCACGCCCCGGACTGGGCCGGCGCCTCACCGAACCACGAGGCGACCTGCGCGTTGACCTTGGGCGAGACGATGTAGTTCATCCACTCGTACGAGCAGTTCGGGTGCTTGGTCTTCGAGGAGACCATCCACGTGTCCGACCACCCGGTGGAGTTCTCGGTCGGCACGATCGCCTGGACCTTCACCTTCTTGTCGGCCTGGACGAGGTTCGTGATCACCTGCCAGGTGGTGCCGACCACCGAGGTCCCGGACTCGAACGCCTGGACCTCCTTGGTGTAGTCCGCCCAGTACTCCCCGACCACGGTCCGCTGCTGCTTGAGCAGGTCCACGGCGGCCTTGAACTGCTTGTCGTCCAGGGCATAGGGGTTCTTGATGCCCAGGTCGGGCTTGGTCTTCATGAGGTACAGCGCCGCGTCGGCGATGTAGATCGGCGAGTCGTAGGCCG
The DNA here is from genome assembly GCA_035699865.1 of Oryzihumus sp. Taxonomy (GTDB): domain Bacteria; phylum Actinomycetota; class Actinomycetes; order Actinomycetales; family Dermatophilaceae; genus Oryzihumus. The sequence continues at coordinate 2,852 of DASSPC010000049.1, forward strand.
TGATCTTGCCCTTGTACGGCGAGTTCGGGTCGAAGACGGCGCCCCAGGACGTCGGCGGGGTCTTGACGACGCCCTCGTTCCACATCAGCAGGTTGGCGCCCCAGCCGTGCGGGATGCCGTACATCTGGCGCTTGCCGTTGACCTCGACCGAGTTCCAGTCCCGGTCCTTGAGGAACGGGAAGATCGTGGCGTAGTTGGGCACCAGTGCGGTGTTCACCGGGGCGACGTCGCCGGAGTAGACCATCCGCAGGGTCGCGTCGCCGGACGCCGACACGACGTCGTAGTCCCCGGTGTGCATCAGGGTGACCATCTCGTCCGAGGTGTTGGCGACCTTGACGTTGACCTTGCAGCCGGTCTGCTTCTCGAACGGGTGGACCCAGTCCTGGGTGGGATCGTTGGAGCCGTCCTCGGCGTAGCCGGCCCAGGCGATGACGTTGAGCTGGCCCTCGCCGGGACCGACCTTCTGGGCCATGGCGACCGTGGGCGGGGGTTGGCGGGTGGAGCCGCCGGCGCTGCTGCCACCACTGGTGGACGAGCCGCACGCCGCCAGCGCGAGCGCACCGACGGCGGCGATGGCCGCCGCGAGCGGTCGGGGCTTGAACATGGTGACCTCCAAGGTGTTCCGGGTGGTGACGGGAGGGGTCAGGCCGCGCCGACGCGGTGGGCGTGGTCCTGGTGCCAGACGAGGCGGACCGGGCGGCCGAGCCAGTCGTCGAGCTGGGTGTGTGCGGTCGCCAGGTTGGGCTGGGTGGCCACCAGGGAGGTGCCGGCCGGGGTGTCCACGAGCAGGCGGATCGCCGAGCCGAGGTAGACCACCTCGCGCACGGTGCCGTCGACGATCCGCTCGGTGGGGCCGGGCCCGGTGGACGGGTCGACCACCCGCACCCGCTCCGGGCGGATGCTCCACGTGCCCGGCTGGCCGAACAGGCGCTCCGCCGCGGAGCCGTCGACCAGGTTGGTGGTCCCGACGAACCCGGCGACGAACGGGGTCCTCGGCTGCTCGTAGACCTCGGTGGCGGTGCCGACCTGCTCGACCAGGCCGTTGTTGAAGACGGCGATCCGGTCGCTCATGGTCAGCGCCTCCTCCTGGTCGTGGGTGACGAAGACGAAGGTGATGCCGACGTCGCGCTGGATCGCCTTGAGCTCGACCTGCATCTGCTGGCGCAGCTTGAGGTCGAGCGCGCCGAGGGGCTCGTCGAGCAGGAGCACCTTGGGCTCGTTGACCAGGGCCCGGGCGAGCGCCACGCGCTGGCGCTGGCCACCGGAGAGCTGGGACGGGCGCCGCGCGCCGAAGCCGGGCAGCTGCACCCGCTCGAGCGCCTCGTTGGCGCGTCGGTGCCGCTCCGCCCGGCCCACGCCCTTGACCCGCAGCCCGTAGGCGACGTTCTGCTCCAGCGTCATGTGCGGGAAGAGCGCGTAGTCCTGGAAGACCGTGTTCACGTCGCGGTCGAACGGCGGCACCCGGGTGACGTCCTGGCCGTCGAGCACGATCCGGCCACCGGTCGGCGCCTCGAACCCGGCGATCATCCGCAGCACCGTGGTCTTGCCCGAGCCGGACGGGCCGAGCATGGAGAAGAACTCGCCGTCGGCGATGTCGAGGTCCACCCCACGCACCGCCTCCACCTCGCCGAAGGTCTTGCGCACCGCCTCGAGGCGGATGGCTGGGGCGGACACCGCCGACCGGGCCTGCTGTCCGGGCGTCGCTGCTTGCGCCATCGGTGAGCTCCTGTGCGAGGTGTGGGGGGTGCGGAAATCGGTCCACAGGCTCTGGACGTGGCGCTTAACGTATGACTTCATAGGTCATTGCACAAGGGTCGAAAGGGCGAGTGACCACACTGTGACCCGCGGCCCGTCGCCTACCCTTCGGGGGACCGCGGCGAGGTGAGGAGGACGCAACGTGCCGGAGGCCATGCACCTGAGCCAGCGCGCCCGCAGCGCCGTCTTCGCCCCCCTGGCCCAGGAGAGCCGCGCCGAGATCGTCGCCCGGCGCCTGTCCGACGCCATCGCGCTCGGCCTGCTGCCCGACGCCACCCAGCTGCCCAGCGAAACCGACCTGGCCGCCCGGTTCGGCGTCGCCACGGTCACCGTGCGGGAGGCGCTGACCACCCTGCGCCACCGCGGCCTGGTCGAGACCCGTCGCGGCCGCGGCGGCGGCAGCTTCGTCACCGCGCCGCCCGACCCGGCCGCCTCGGCCCTCCTGGCCCGGCTGGAGGAGGTCTCCCCGCGCGACCTGCGCGACCTTGGCGACCACTACGCCGCCCTGTCCGGCTCGGCGGCCCGGCTGGCCGCGGAGCGGGCCGGCCCCGACGACCTCGCCCGGCTGGAGGAGGCCATGAAGGACCTCGACAACGCCACCACCGCCCGCGAGCGCCGCCGCGCCGAGGGCCAGTTCCACGTCGAGGTCGCCGCCGCCGCCCAGTCCCCCCGCCTGACCCGCGAGGAGATCCGGCTGCAGACCGAGGTCGGCCCGCTGCTGTGGCTCGCGCTCGACGACGGCGAGGCCCACGAGTCCGCCTGCACCGCGCACCGCACGCTCAGCCGTGCGATCGGCCGCGGCCAGGGGGACCGGGCGCGAACCGTGGCCGAGGAGCACGTCGCCGAGGCCGTCGGGCACGCCCTGACCCTCCGACGTCGCACACAAGGACGACGCGCATGAGCGTCGCCGGACCTACCGTGGAGACCATGAGCCTCGCTCCCACGACCGCTCACGGCCCCGCGCGTGCCGCCGGCGCGCTCCTCGTCTGGGCCGAGGACCACTTCGCCGGCCTCGCGCCCCTCCAGGCCGCGACCCGGCGGGCGCTCGCCGAGGAGCCGACCACCGCCGGTATGGCGCGCCTGGTCGCCCCTGTGGCGACCCGGGTGCTCGCCGACGCCGACCTCGCCGTGGTGGGTGCCGGCTTCGTGGCCGCCCCCGCGGCCCTGGACGACACGGCGTACTGGCTGGAGTGGTGGACCGCCGACGAGCCGGGCGGGGCACCGCAGCGGCTGGTCGTCGAGACCGACCCGGCCGGGGACACCTTCCGTGACTGGACGACCCTGCCCTGGTTCGCCGTGCCGGCCACGACCGGGCGGCGCCACATCACCGGGCCCTACGTCGACTACCTGTGCACCGACGAGTACACCCTGACCTTCACGATGCCCGTGCACCGCGGCGAGGAGCTGGCCGGGGTCGTGGGCTGTGACGTCTACGTGCGCCACGTCGAGCAGCTGGCCGAGGGCTGGCTCGACCTCGTCGAGGGACCCGCGGCGTTCGTCAGCCGCGAAGGCCGGGTGCTGGTCTCCTCCGCCCCCGGCGTGGTGACCGGCGACCTGCTCCGCTCGCTGCCGCTGGCCCGGCTGTGGGAGGGCGCCACGGTGCCCGGGCTGCACCTGACCGCGTGCGGCGACCTCCCGTTCGGCCTGGTCGTGGGCGAGGCACTGGCGGCCGGTCGGCGCCCGTGATGGGCCGGCCGTGAAGTTCCTGGTGCTGTGGCGGATCGACCTCACCCTGGTCTCCGGCGAGCTGGCCCGGGCGATCGGCCGGATGCCGGCCTACGGACAGCGGCTGGAGGCGCAGGGCAAGGTCCTCGCCCGCTACCACGTCGTGGGCAGCCACGGCGGCGCCTGGATCTACGACGTCGACTCGCACGAGGAGTTCGAGCAGCTCCTCGGCCTCGCGCCGGTGTTCAACTACGCCACCTACGAGGTCCACGCGCTGGCCGACATGGACGCGGCGGTGCCGCCGGAGGGCGCCACTCCCGTCTGACCGTCATTCGCTGATTGACGGACCCGCCGAGCGGGTCAAGACTGAAATGTCCCCAGGGGAAACGGGCGGGGAGATGGTCATGGGTGCACCCGGCGACCTCGGTTCGAACCGGCACATGGTCGTGAGCCAGCGGCTCCGGCTTCGGCGACGCTCACTCGGCCTGACCCAGAAGCAGGTCGTCACCCGCCTGGCCCGGCTCGGCGTCGTGACCACCAACAAGGCGGTCAGCAGCCTGGAGCACGGCACCGGCCT
>DASSPC010000050.1:0-5231 GCA_035699865.1 Oryzihumus sp.
GCTGCCAGCCGGCCAGGCCGAGCAGCACGAGTGCCACGGTCTTGCCGATCACCAGCGCGCCGTAGGGGGAGGCCAGCCCGCTGAACGAGCCCACCCGCAGCCACGCGTTGAGCGCGCCCGAGACGGCCACGGTGGCGAAGCACCAGCCCGCCAGGGTGGAGTAGCGCCGCACGCTGACCGGCAGCGCCCTGCCGAGCAGCGGGCGCAGCACGACCAGACCGAGGAGGCCACCCACCCACAGCACGGCGCCGAGCAGGTGCGCCCCCAGGGAGTTGACCGCGGTGTCGTGGTCGGTGGACCCGGCCGCGTGCCCGGCCAGGGCCAGGGGCAGCACGGCGAGCAGGCTGAGCAGGGCCAGTGCCACCATCGCGGCACGGGTTCGGGCCAGCGCCGCGCCGGTGGCCACGACCAGCACGAGACCGATGCTGATCGCGGCGGCGCGCAGCACGTCGATGCTGAACACGAAGGTCTGCAGCTGCTCCCCGAAGCCGGGGTCGCTGACCCGCACGCCGGCCAGGTCGGCGAAGGAGAAGACCAGGCCGACCAGGCCGGCGACCGCCCAGACGGTCGCGGACACGGCCGCCCAGCGGGTCGCGGTCAGCCGCCGGGAGGTGCTGCGCGACTCCGGCACGATGAACGCGGCCAGCACGAGCAGGCCCACGGTCAGGGCGGCCGCGAGGTCGTGGACGACCCGCACCAGGACGACACCCCAGCGCACCAGGGCACCCGGGTCGGGCAGCCCCGGGACGGGCGCGGCCACGGCGCCCCCGAGGACTGCCGCGGGGACGGCGACCGCGAGCGCCGCGACGACGATGAGCGCCAGCGGCGCCCGGGCGGGCGTCTGCGGGTCGGACTTCCGGGTGGCCATGGGGTCCAGCCTAAGTAGGGTGACGCCATGCCCATGCACCCGGCAGCACCCTCCGACCTGCACGGCCTCGTCGAAGCGTTCGCCCAGACGGCCCAGGCCGTGGTCGACCTCGGCCGCTCGTGCAGCGAGGAGGACTTCCTCCGCGAGACCGAGTGCCCGGGCTGGACGGTCAAGGACCAGATCTCGCACGTCGCCGGCGTCGAGGCCTGGCTGGAGGGGCACCGCGATCCCCGGGTCGACGTGCCGCCCTACGAGCACGTCCGCAACGAGCTCGGCCAGAAGGTCGAGTCCGCGGTCGAGGTGCGCCGCGGACGCAGCGGCCACGACGTGGTCTCCGAGCTCGAGCACGTGCTGCCCCAGCGCCTCGCGACGCTGCGCAGCCCCGGGCTGACCGACTCCAGCATCATCCCCGGGCCGTTCGGTCCCGAGCGCGCGGCCACCGTCGCCCTCATGCGGGCCTTCGACGTCTGGGCGCACGAGCAGGACATCCGCACCGCCCTCAACCGCCCGGGCAACCTGGACTCCCCCGCCGCGGCGGTGTTCGTCAACGCCGCCCTGATCCAGCTGCCCAGGCTGGTGGCGCGCGGGGCCGCCCTCGAACCCGGCAGCACGGTGATCCTCGACGTGACCGGCCCCGTCGTCGCGCGGGCGGGGGTGCGGGTGGACACCGGTGGCGACGGCCGGCCGCACGGGCACGCGATGTTCTCCGGCGAGCACGTCGACGAGACCGTGCCCCACCTCGAGGGCCCCACGGTCAGCATCAGCATGTCGACCGACGCCTTCACCCGCCGCGCCGCGGGGCGACGCGCGGTGGCGGACACGGCATACACCGTGGTCGGGGACGAGGCGATGGCCCGCCGCGTGCTCGAGGCCCTCGTCGTCACCCACTGAGGTCACGGCCCCGGCGCACCCCGGCCGGGGGTGAGGCGCGCCTACGCCTTTTTAGTTGTTTGCGCCATGCAACTGTCTTGTGATATTTGTATGCCGCAAGCAAGTTTCGCCAGACATGAGGGGGGTCCGATGGCGATCAGCCATGAGGCCGCCAACCAGCTCGGCACAGACCTGGTCCGGGTCATGAAGCTCTTCCACGCCATGCGCCAGCACGCCCCGCGGCTGCACCCGGCCGTGGACGCCACCGCCTACCCGGTGCTGTTCACGCTCGAGAGCGGCCCGAAGCGGGTCTCCACGCTGGCCGAGTGCGTGCACTCGGACGTGTCCACCGTCAGCCGGCAGGCCTCGATGCTGGCCCAGCACGACCTGGTCGAGAAGCTTCCCGACCCGGACGACCGGCGGGCGGCGATGTTGACGCTGACCCCGGCCGGCAAGGCCCTCATCGAGCGGCTCCGCACCCAACGGGGGGAGTGGTTCCGCAGCATGCTGCAGGACTGGAGCGAGACCGAGGCCGAGCAGTTCATCGCGCAGCTCGACCGGTTCGCGGGGGCCCTGGAGTCCTCACGCGACCAGATGATCAAGCACTTCGCCGACGCCATGAGTGGCGTCCACACCACAGCCAGCAAGGAGCAGTAATGGCGTCCGCCACTCCTGCGACAGCGACCGCCACCGACGGAGCGCTGACGCACAAGCAGATCATGACCATCCTCGTCGGCCTGCTCATGGGCATGTTCCTGGCCGCCCTTGACCAGACCATCGTCGCCTCGGCGATGCGCGTCATCGCCGACGACCTCAACGACCTCGCCGGGCAGGCGTGGGTGACCACCGCCTACCTGATCACCTCGACGATCGTCACGCCGTTGTACGGCAAGCTCTCCGACATCTACGGCCGCAAGAAGTTCTTCGTCACGGCCATCACGATCTTCATCCTCGGGTCGGTGCTGTGCGCCTTCGCCACCTCGATGCCGATGCTGGCGGCGTTCCGCGCCGTGCAGGGCCTCGGCGCCGGTGGCCTGTTCTCCCTCGCCCTGGCGATCATCGGTGACATCGTGCCTCCGCGGGAGCGGGCGAAGTACCAGGGCTACTTCCTGGCCGTCTTCGGCACCTCGAGCGTCCTCGGCCCGGTCATCGGCGGCTTCTTCGCCGGTGCCGACACCATCCTGGGCATCACCGGCTGGCGCTGGGTCTTCCTCGTGAACGTCCCGATCGGCATCGCCGCGCTGTTCGTCGTCGCCCGGACGCTGCACCTGCGCCACACCCGCCTCGACCACCGCATCGACTGGTGGGGCGCCGTCACCCTCACCGTGGGCCTGGTCCCGCTGCTCATCGTCGCCGAGCAGGGCCGTGACTGGGGCTGGAGCTCGGGCAGCTCGATCACCTGCTTCGCCATCGGCGGCCTCGGCCTGATCGCCTTCTTCCTGATCGAGCGGGCCATGGGCCACGAGGCGCTGCTGCCGATCTACCTGTTCCGCATCAAGACCGTCGGCGTCTCCTCCATCGCCTCGGTCGTCCTCGGCATGGGCATGTTCGGTGGCCTGGTCTCGCTGCCGCTCTACCTGCAGATCGTCAAGGGCGCGACCCCGACCCAGGCCGGCCTCATGCTGGTCCCGATGACCCTGGGCATCATGTCCGGCTCGGTCATCTCCGGCCAGGCCATCTCGCGCACCGGCCGCTACCGGCACTTCCCGATCATCGGCTCGGCGCTGCTGGTCATCGGCCTGTTCATGTTCCACTACGTCGCCTACGACACGCCGCTGTGGCAGGTCATGGTCCTCATGGTCGTCTTCGGCCTGGGCCTGGGCTTCAACATGCAGCCGCTGACGCTGGCGGTGCAGAACGCCGTCTCGCCGCGGGAGATCGGCGTGGCCACCTCCTCGGCCACGTTCACCCGCCAGATCGGCGGCACCATCGGCACCGCGGTCTTCCTGTCGATCCTGTTCTCCTCGGTGCCGGTCAAGCTGGCCGAGGCGTTCCGGGTCTACTTCCCGACGCCGGACTTCCAGGCCGCCCTGCGCAACCCGACGGGCAACCCGGCAGCCAACGCCAACGTCATCGCCGCGCTGAAGAGCCGGCAGGCCGGCGGCGGTGGCGGGGGCGCCAACCCGCTGAGCGACTCCTCGTTCATCCAGCAGATCGACCCGCGCCTGGCCAAGCCGTTCCTGGTCGGCTTCTCCGAGGCCATGGACCGGGTGTTCCTGGTCGGCTCTGCCGTGATGGTCGTGGCGTTCGTCGTGCTGTGGTTCCTGCCGCACGTGGAGCTGCGCAGCGGCTCGTCCTACTCCGAGCGGGGCAAGAGCGACGCCCAGGACGCGGAGGCTGCGGCGGCGGTGCCGCCGATCGCGCACTGAGCGGGAGGCGCGCCCGGGAGGTGACGGGCGCGCCATACCGGCCCTGACACGACGAAGCGGGCGGTGGGACCAGGTCCCACCGCCCGCTTCGCGTTGCTGCGAGAGGGTGCTCAGCCCCAGACGAGGCCCTTGCTCGGGTCCTCCAGGACCGCCGCGACGTCGGCCAGGAAGCGCGAGCCCAGGTCACCGTCGACCAGGCGGTGGTCGAAGGACAGCGCGAGCTGGGTGACCCAGCGCGGCTTGACCTTGCCCTTGACGACCCACGGCATCTGGCGCACCGCGCCGAAGCACAGGATCGCGGCCTCACCCTGGTTGAGGATCGGCGTGCCGTTGTCGACCCCGAACACGCCCACGTTGGTGATCGTGATCGTGCCGCCGGCCATGTCGGCCGGGGGCGTGCGACCCTCGCGGGCCGTCGACACCAGCGCCGCCATCGCGTCGGCCAGCTGCCGCAGGGACATCTGGTCGGCGTCCTTGATGTTCGGCACGATCAGCCCCCGCGGGGTGGCCGCGGCGATGCCGAGGTTGACGTAGTGGGCGATCGCGATCTCGCCGGCCGCCTCGTCCCAGCGCGCGTTGATCTCGGGGTTGCGGCGCGCCGCGATGAGCAGCGCCTTGGCCACGATGAGCAGCGGGCTGACCTTGACGTCCCGGAACTCGCGGTCCTCACGCAGCCGGTCGACGAGCTTCATCGTGCGCGTCACGTCGACGGTGATGAACTCGGTGACGTGCGGTGCGGTGAACGCCGAGGCCGAGACGGCCTGGGCGGTCATCTTGCGCACGCCCTTGACCGGGACGCGGGTCTCACGCTCGCCCGAGCGGGCGAACACGGGCGCCTCGTATGCCGGGGCGCCGGCTGCCGGGGCAGCCTCCGCCGCGGTCGAGCCGCCCGCCACGTGGGCCTCGACGTCGGCGCGGGTGATGATGCCGCCCTCGCCGCTCGGGGTGACCTGGGTCAGGTCGATGCCGAGGTCCTTGGCCAGCTTGCGCACCGGCGGCTTGGTCAGCGCGCGGGCCTCGCCGAGGCTGCGGGCCGGGGCTGCCGGCGCCTGGGCTGCCGGAGCAGGCTGGGCGGTCGTGGCAGGCGCCGCGGCCGGAGCCGGGGTGGTGCCGGTCTTGCGCGG
>DASSPC010000051.1:0-5070 GCA_035699865.1 Oryzihumus sp.
CAACCTCATCCGCGTCGCGAAGGAGCGCGGCGTCACCGTCGTGCTCGTCGGCCACGTCACCAAGGAGGGGGCGATCGCCGGGCCAAGGCTGCTGGAGCACCTCGTCGACGTCGTCCTGTACTTCGAGGGCGACCGGCACTCCCGGCTGCGCCTGGTCCGCGCCGTCAAGAACCGCTACGGCCCGACCGACGAGGTGGGCTGCTTCGACCTGTCCGACGTCGGCATCGTCGGCCTGCCCGACCCCAGCGGGCTGTTCCTGTCCAGCCGCACCCTCGTCGTCCCCGGCACCTGCGTCACGGTCACCCTGGAGGGGCGCCGGCCGTTGGTCGCCGAGGTGCAGTCGCTGGTGGCGCCGACCCAGATCCCGACGCCCCGGCGGGCCACCAGCGGCCTGGACAGCTCGCGGGTGGCGATGATCCTGGCCGTGCTCGACCGGCGGGCGGGCGTCCCGCTGCGCCAGGCCGACACCTACCTGTCCACCGTCGGCGGGGTGCGGCTGACCGAGCCGGCGGCCGACCTGGCAGTCGCGCTCGCGGTGGCCAGCGCCGTCCAGGACCGGCCGCTGCCGCAGGGCACCGTCGCCCTGGGCGAGGTCGGGCTGGCCGGCGAGATCCGTCCGGTCACCGGCATCCCTCGGCGGCTGGCCGAGGCCGCCCGGCTGGGCTTCCGGACGGCGATCGTCCCCACCGGTGTCCTCGGCTCCGGCGCCATGCCGGAGGGGCTGACGGTGCACGAGGTCGGCGACATCTTCAGCGCCGTGCAGCAGGCCACGACGAGCCCCCGGTGAAACACCGGTCACGGGCGCGTCACGAGCACTCGCAGCACGTCGCGGCCCGTTAGACTGCGCGACAACGGGGCTGATGACGCAGGCCCACCTGGCACGAGGGAGACCCCGATCACCGTGGAACGAAGCGACGACGAGTTGCTGCGCGCCACGCTGGCCGCTGTCGCTCCGGGCACCGAGCTGCGTGACGGGCTCGAACGCATCCTGCGCGGCCGCACCGGCGCGCTGATCGTCCTCGGGCACGACCGCACCGTCGAGGCGCTGTCGACCGGCGGGTTCCCGCTCGACGTCGAGTTCTCCAGCACCCGCCTGCGCGAGCTCGCCAAGATGGACGGCGCCATCGTCCTCGACCGCGAGGGCACCCGCATCCTGCGGGCCGCCACCCAGCTGGTCCCCGACCCCTCGATCGAGACCAACGAGTCCGGCACCCGCCACCGCACCGCCGAGCGCGTCGCCAAGCAGACCGGCTACCCCGTGGTGTCGGTGAGCCAGTCGATGCAGATCGTCGCCCTCTACGTCGCCGACCGGCGCCACGTGCTCGAGGACTCCAGCGCGATCCTGTCCCGAGCCAACCAGGCCCTGCAGACCCTCGAGCGCTACAAGTCCCGCCTCGACGAGGTCACCGGCACGCTGTCCGCCCTCGAGATCGAGGACCTGGTCACGGTGCGCGACGTCGCCAGCGTCCTGCAGCGCCTGGAGATGGTGCGCCGGATCAGCGACGAGATCGCCGGCTACGTCATCGAGCTCGGCACCGACGGTCGCCTCCTCACCCTGCAGCTCGAGGAGCTCACCGGCGGCCTGGGCAACGACCGCGAGCTGGTCATCCGCGACTACCTGCCCTCGGCCAAGACCGACAAGGACGTCGAGGAGGTCCTCGCCGACCTCATGGCGCTGTCCTCGACCGAGCTGCTCGACCTGGCCGCGGGGGCCAAGGCCCTGGGCTTCTCCATCGTCGGCGACGCCCTCGACTCGGCGGTCAGCCCGCGCGGCTACCGCCTGCTCACCAAGGTGCCCCGCCTGCCCGGCGCGATCGTGGACCGGCTGGTCGAGCACTTCGACAGCCTGCAGAAGCTGCTCGCCGCCAACCTCGAGGACCTGATGGCCGTCGACGGTGTCGGCGAGGGGCGCGCCCGCGCGGTCCGCGAGGGCCTGTCCCGCCTCGCCGAGTCCAGCATCCTCGAGCGCTACGTCTGAGCGGTCCCACCCTCGTCGTGAGCTCCACCGCGGTCCCCACCCCGGTCCTGCACGAGCAGGTCCTCGACTGGTATGCCGTCGCGCAGCGCGACCTGCCGTGGCGCTCCCCCGACGCGACGCCCTGGGGCGTGTTCGTCTCGGAGGTCATGCTCCAGCAGACCCCCGTCGCCCGGGTCGAGCCGGTGTGGCACGCCTGGCTGACCCGCTGGCCCACCCCCGCGGACCTGGCCGCCGAGTCCCCCGGGGAGGCCGTTCGGGCCTGGGGCCGGCTGGGCTACCCGCGCCGGGCCCTGCGCCTGCACGCGGCCGCGACGGCGATGGTCGAGCGGCACGGCGGCGAGGTGCCCGGCAGCCACGAGGAGCTGCTCGACCTGCCCGGCGTGGGCACCTACACGGCCGCCGCAGTGGCCAGCTTCGGCTTCGGGCTGCGCGCCACGGTGGTCGACACCAACGTGCGGCGCGTGTTCGCCCGCCTGGTCCAGGGCCGGGCGCAGGCCTCCCCGTCACTCACCCGCTCCGAGATGGACCTGGCCGCCTCGCTGCTGCCCCCGGACGCCGACCGTGCGCGGACCTGGAGCGTCGGGGTGATGGAGCTCGGGGCGCTGACCTGCACGGCGCGCGCCCCCCGCTGCGGGGACTGCCCCGTCGCGGACCTGTGCGCGTGGCGGCTTGCCGGCCACCCGGCATACGACGGGCCCGCCCGGAAGGGCCAGGCCTGGCACGGCACCGACCGGCAGGCCCGGGGGGCGCTCCTGCGGATGCTGCGGGAGGCGACCGGTCCGGTCGACGGGGAGGACCTGGCGCGGGCCTGGCCGGTCGACCCGGCGCAGCGTGACCGTTGCCTCGACTCGCTGGTGGCCGACGGACTCGTGGAACCGTTGTCCGGCAACAGGTTCCGGCTGCCCGCCTGACGAAGTCCTTGCGGGGCGGGCAGGCGGCGGGTAAGTTCCCTCGACTGTGCGTGCGACGGCGGGGGTGTGGGGGCGACTGGTCGCCGCGGGCTTCCGCCGGCAGTCCAGCTACCGCCTCGCCATGCTCGCCGGGCTGGCCACGAACGTCGTGTTCGGCTTCATCCGCGCCTCCGTCCTCTTCGCCGCCATCGACAGCGCCGGCGGCAGCCTCGCCGGCTACGACAAAGGCACGGCCAGCGCCTACGTCTGGCTCTCCCAGGGGCTGATCGGGGCGGTGACACTCACCGGCATCGCCGACATCGGGGACCGCATCCGCACCGGTGACGTGGCGGTCGACTTCACCCGGCCGGTGGACCTGCAGACCTGGCACCTGGCCGAGGACCTCGGCCGCGCGGCATACAGCCTCATCCCGCGCGGTATCCCGAGCGTTCTGGTCGGTGCCCTGACCGTCGGCATCGCCCTGCCGAGCGGGGCGCTGCCCTACGCGATGGGGCTGCTCAGCATTGCCCTCGGGGTGACCATCTCCTTCTACTGCCGCTTCGCGGTCAACGTGCTCGGCTTCTGGCTGCTGGACACCCGCGGCGTGCGCACCTTCTACGCCGTCACGAGCAGCTTCCTGGCCGGGCTGTACGTCCCGGTCGGGCTGTTCCCGGACTGGCTGCACACCCTCGCCACCGCGACCCCGTTCCCTTCGATCATGCAGACACCGGTCGACGTGCTCTCCGGCCACGTCACCGGCGCCGACGCCTGGCGCGCCGTCGGGCTCCAGGTCGTCTGGGTGGCCGCCACCTGCGTGGCCGGTCGCGCTCTGACCGCCGCCGGGCGCACCAGGCTGGTGGTGCAGGGTGGCTGAGACCACGTGGGCCACGCCCTACCGGGCCATCCTCTCCTCACGGGTGCGGGCCCAGCGGACCTACCGCACCGGCTTCGCGCTCGACCTGACCAGCAGCCTGCTGATCGGGGTCACCGAGCTGGCCGAGATCTGGATCATCGTCCACAACGTGCGCGTGCTCGGCGGCCTCGACTTCCACGCCATCCTGCTGCTGTTCGGCCTGTCCAACCTGGCCTTCTCCGCCGCCGACCTGCTCGTCGGCCACCTGGACACCCTGCCGACCTACATCCGGGCCGGCACCGTCGACGCCTTCTACGTCCGGCCACTGCCGCTGCTGGCCCAGCTGATGACCAGTGAGATCTCGCTGCGGCGGATGACGCGCATCGCCGTCGCCCTGGTCGCCCTGGCCTTCGGCCTGACCCTCAACGACATCGACTGGGGCCCGGCCACCGTCGCGATGCTCGTGGTCGCGGCCGTCTTCGGGACGGCGATCTTCGCCGGCCTGTTCACCTGCGCGGCCGCGCTCCAGTTCTTCCTCGTCAACGGCTCCGAGCTGACCAACTCCTTCACCTACGGCGGCGCCTACGCCTCCAGCCAGCCGGCGGCGGTCTTCCCCGCCCCGCTCAAGCTGGTGTTCGGCTACCTCGTCCCGGTGGCCTTCACGGCCTACCTGCCGACCCTGGCGATCCTCGGCCTGCCCGGGCCGGCCGGGCTGCCGACGTGGCTGGCGTGGCTGACGCCGCTGGCCGCCGCCTGGGTGTGGGGCCTGGCCGCACTGCTGTGGCGATGGGGCACCAGGCACTACCAGGGAGGCGGCGGATGACCGACGCGATCGTGAGCCTCCAGGACCTGACCCGCGCCTTCCGGCGCCGCGGCAAGGGCTGGCGGACCGGCAGCACCGAGCTCGTCGCGGTCGACTCGATGACCTTCGACATCGAGGCCGGCGCCGCGGTCGGCTACATCGGCGCCAACGGTGCCGGGAAGTCCACCACCATCAAGATGCTCACCGGCATCCTCGTGCCGTCCTCGGGCACGGTTCGCACCTGCGGCCTGGACCCGGTGCGCGAGCGCCGTGCGCTGGCCCGCCGGATCGGCGTCGTCTTCGGCCAGCGCTCCCAGCTGTGGTGGGACCTGCCGCTGCAAGAGTCCTTCGCCATCCTGGCCGCGATCCACCGGCTCGGCGCCGGGGAGGCGTCCGCGCGCACCAGCGAGCTCGTCGAGCAGCTGGAGATGGCCGACACCCTCGACACCCCGGTGCGCCAGCTCTCCCTCGGCCAGCGGATGCGCGCCGAGATCGCCGCCGCCCTGCTGCACTCCCCCGAGCTGCTCATCCTCGACGAGCCGACGAT
>DASSPC010000052.1:0-4045 GCA_035699865.1 Oryzihumus sp.
GTGACGTCCACGCGCAGCCGCGACGGCCCGGACGCGGTGACGTCGAGTCCCGTGACCAGGCCGCCGCTGCGCTCGATCGCCGTGGTGAGCTCACTGACGGCGGTGGCACGCGCCGGCAGCTCGAGGCGGACAGTGATGGAGTTGGAGACCGAAGGCGCAGCTGGCATGCGCCTCATCTTTCCAACTACTCGCTGGTATGCCGAACCAGGCCCTTGCGCCGGACGACACCGATGGCGACAATCACGGCCGCGAGCACGACGCTCAGCTCGAGCTCGAGCCGGTGCTCCGGGCGGATCACCATGAGCACGAGCACGCCGATGATGAACACGATCGTCGCCCAGGTCAGCGTCGGGAACAGCCACATCCGCACGGCCGGGCGGTGCCCCTCGGCGTCCAGGCGGCGGCGCATCACCAGCTGCGAGCAGGCGATGACGAGGTAGACGAACAGGGCGATCGCCCCGGAGCTGGCCAGCAGGTAGCCGAAGATCTTCTCCGGGAGCAGGTAGTTGCCGGCGACCCCGAGGAAGCCGACGACCGAGCTGGCGATGATGGCCTTGGCCGGCACGCCCCGGCTGGTGGTGGTGGCCCAACCCCTCGGCGCGTCACCGCGCCGCGAGAGCGAGAACGCCATGCGGGAGGCGGTGTAGAGCGCGGAGTTCAGGCAGGACGCGACGGCGGTCAGGATGACCACGTCCATGACCGGCGCGGCCCAGGTGATGCCCATCTGCTCGAGGGCGAACTGGTAGGAGCCCTTGTCCGCCAGGCCCTTGGCGTTCCAGGCGACCAGGGAGACGACGACGAGGATCGAGCCGAGGTAGAAGAGGCTGATCCGCGAGATCACCGAGTTGACGGCCTTGCGGATGCCGGCCTCGGGGTTGGGCGACTCGGCGGCGGCGATGGTCACGATCTCGGTGCCCATGAAGGTGAACATCGTCGTGAGCATCGCGGCGAGCACGGCACCGAAGCCGTTGGGCATGAAGCCCCCGTTGCTGAACAGGTGGCTGACGCCGGAGGCGTGGGAGCCGGGCAGCACGCCGGCGATGGCCAGCACACCGAGCACGATGAACGCGACGATGGCGACGACCTTGACCAGGGCGAACCAGAACTCGAACTCGCCGTAGTTCTTCACCGAGAACAGGTTGGTGACCATGAGCAGGCCGGTGATGAGCAGGGCGAAGACCCACGTGGAGACGCTCGGGATCCACCCGTTGAGGATCTTGGCGCCGGCCGTGGCCTCGATCGGGATGACCAGCACCCAGAACCACCAGTACAGCCAGCCGATGGAGAACCCGGCCCAGCGCCCGAGGGCGCGGTCGGCGTAGGTCGAGAAGGACCCGGTGTCGGGCTGGGCGGTGGCCATCTCGCCGAGCATCCGCATGACGAGGACGACCAGCGTCCCGGCCAGGGCGTAGGCGATGAGGACCGCAGGCCCGGCGGCCGCGATCGCGGTCGAGGACCCGACGAACAGTCCTGCTCCGATGACGCCCGCGATGGAGATCATCGTGATGTGGCGGGGCTTGAGGCCGGCGTCGAGGGTGCCCGACTCCGGAGCCTCGATGGTTCTCTCGGCTGAGGTGGTCATCGGAGCACCATGGACGCAAGGGGAGAAAGGCCGCAAATCGCCGTGCTGTCAATGGCGCTGGTCACAGCGCCGGCACAGCCCCCTCACAAGGCGCCTGGGGCCGGTCAGCGTCCCCGGTGCCGCCGACGTCGCCGGCGCAGCCGGATGACCACCAGTCGCTCGGCGATCCGCTGCCCGTTGCGCGCGAGCCAGAGGCACACGGCGGCCAGCGGCACCTCGACGACGAGGGCCATCGGCAGGGACAGGGCGAGCTCCTTGGCGCTCGGAGCGGTCACCACGTCGAACCACGCGTCGACCAGCAGCATCATCGCGGTCATCGAGGCGGATACGGCGAGCACGGGCGAGCGCCGGAAGGCCGTCCACGCCGTCCACGCGAGCATGCCCAGGAGGGCGACGTCGAAGCCGACCCACGCCAGGTCGTAGTGCGCGGCGGTCTGCTTGCTGGGCAGGGTGACCGCCAGGTAGACCGTCCACGGCACCATTGCCGCGGCGAGACCCGCGAAGACCGGCCCGGCCCACCTGGCGCGACGTCCGGCGCGGCCGAGCTCGCGGTCGGTCACGCCCTCTTCGGCCGGGACGGCCCGATCCACGGCACGGGCCGCCTCCTGGGCGACGTCGGCCACCTGGCCGACCACGGACTCCTCGCTCATGGGCACACTGTCGCACGCCCACGGCGCCCCACCTGCACCTTCGCGGGAAGCACGTCGGCCCCGCCGCCGTTGTACCCCACATCACCCGCTCCCCGACGAAGGATCGATCCCATGGCGACCACCGCCCTCACCGCGCAGACGTTCGAGCCGACCGTGCTCCAGGACGGCATCGTGCTCGTCGACTTCTGGGCCGAGTGGTGCGGCCCGTGCCGCATGTTCGCGCCCGTGTTCGAGAAGGCCTCCGAGACCCACCCGGACATCACCTTCGGCAAGGTCGACACCGAGGCCGAGCAGGCGCTGTCCGCTGCCGCGGGGATCAGCTCGATCCCCACGTTGATGGCCTTCCGCGACGGCATCCTCGTCTTCGCCCAGCCCGGCGCACTGCCGGCGCAGGCCCTCGAGCAGGTCATCACCGCGGTCCGCGGGCTCGACATGGAGGACGTGCGCGCCCAGGTCGCCCAGGAGGAGGCCGCGCGCGCCGCCAAGTGACAGGCTGAGGCGCATGGACGCCGACACCTGGAACACCCGGTATGCCGGGTCGGAGCTCGTCTGGTCCGCCGGCCCCAACCAGTGGGTCGAGTCCGAGCTGGCCGGGCTCCCGCCAGGGCGCGCCCTGGACCTCGCCAGCGGCGAGGGACGCAACGCCTTGTGGCTGGCCTCGCGCGGCTGGGCGGTCACCGCCGCCGACTTCGCCGAGCAGGGGCTGGCCAAAGGCAGGGCCGTGCAGGCGCGGCGCGAGGCCGACGGCGAGGTTCTGAGCGTCGACTGGGTGTGCGCCGACGCGACCCGCACGACGTGGCCGCCGGAGTCCTTCGAGCTGGTCGTGGTCGCCTACCTGCAGCTGGCGGCCGACCTGCGCCGTGAGGCCACCCGCCGGGCGGCCGCCGCGCTCGCCCCCGGCGGCACCCTGCTGGTCGTCGGCCACGACACCAGCAACCTGGCCGACGGCTGGGGCGGCCCGCAGGAACCGGCGGTCCTCTTCACCGCCGCCGACGTCCTCGACGACGTCGCGGGCCTGGGCCTGGAGGTCGTGCGCGCCGACCGCGTCGAGCGGCACGTCGAGACCGACGAGGGCCCGCGCGTCGCCCTGGACGCGCTGGTCCGGCTGCGCCGGCCGGCCTGACCCACCGGGTCAGCCGCCCAGGACCTGGTGCACCTGCCGGGCGATCTCCACATCCTCGCGCGCCCGGACCACGAGGACCCGGGCATCCCCCGCGCCGATGTCCGCGTCGGTCCCGCCGTCGGCGCGGTCGTTGGTGTCGTCGTCGACCCGCACGCCGAGGAACGCCAGCCGGGCGGCGACCAGTCGACGCACCGGCGCTGCCCGCTCCCCCACCCCGCCGGTGAACACCAGGACGTCCAGGCCGCCGGCCGCCGCGGCCATCGCCCCGACCCCGGTGACGACGCGGTGCACCCACGTTTCCAGCGCCAGCCCGGCGTCGGCGTCGCGCTCTCCCGCCCGGCGCAGCACCTCGCGCATGTCCGCGGTGCCGCACAGGCCGAGCAGTCCGGACCGGTGCTCCAGGGCGTCGGCCACCTCCTGCGGGGGCACCCCCTCGTGCTCCTCCAGCCACAGCAGCAGCCCCGGGTCGACCGTGCCGGAGCGTGTGCCCATCACCAGTCCCTCCAGCGGGGTGAAGCCCATGGTGGTGTCCACCGCCTGGCCGTCGACCACAGCCGACAGGGAGCAGCCCGAGCCGAGGTGGGCCACCACGACCCGCAGCCCCGCACGGCCGCCAACCATCTGGGCAGCCCGGGAGCTCGCCCAGGCGTGCGAGAGGCCGTGGAAGCCGAACCGGCGCAGCCCGTAGCG
>DASSPC010000053.1:0-4105 GCA_035699865.1 Oryzihumus sp.
GGACGTTGCGCTCCAGGCTCTGGGCCTCGTCGACGATGACGAACGCGTCGTGCAGGGAGCGGCCACGGATGTGGGTCAGCGGGAGCACCTCGAGCATCCCGCGGTCGAGGACCTCCTCGACCACCTCGTGGGAGACCAGCGCGCCGAGGGTGTCGAAGACGGCCTGGGCCCAGGGGCCCATCTTCTCCGACTCGCTGCCCGGCAGGTAGCCCAGCTCCTGGCCGCCCACGGCATACAGGGGGCGGAAGACCACGACCTTGCGGTGCTGGCGTCGCTCCATCACCGCCTCCAGGCCGGCGCACAGCGCCAGGGCGCTCTTGCCGGTGCCGGCGCGGCCCCCGAGGCTGACGATGCCCACGTCGGGGTCCAGCAGCAGGTCCAGCGCGACCCGCTGCTCGGCGCTGCGGCCGTGCAGGCCGAACGCGTCGCGGTCGCCGCGCACCAGCCGCACCGACTTGTCGGCGCCGACCCGGCCCAGCCCGCTGCCCCGCGGCGACAGGAGCACCAGGCCGGTGTGGCAGGGCAGGTCGCGGGCCGCGTCGTGCTCGACCCGCCCGGTCTCGTAGAGGGCGTCCATCTGCTCGACCGTGACGTCGAGCTCGGTCATGCCGGTCCAGCCGCTGTCGACGGCGAGCTCGGCGCGGTACTCCTCGGCGTCGAGGCCGACCGCCGAGGCCTTGACGCGCATCGGCAGGTCCTTGCTCACCACGGTGACCGCGCAGCCCTCGTTGGCCAGGTTGCGGGCCACCGCGAGGATCCGGGTGTCGTTGTCGCCGAGGCGGAACCCGGCCGGCAGCGACTCGGGGTCGGTGTGGTTGAGCTCGACCCGCAGGGTGCCGCCGTGCTCGCCGACGGCCACCGGGGCGTCCAGGCGGCCCTCACGAACGCGCAGGTCGTCCAGCAGGCGCAGGGCCTGGCGGGCGAAGTAGCCCAGCTCGGGGTGGTGACGCTTGCCCTCGAGCTCGGTGACCACGACCACGGGAAGGACGACCTCGTGCTCGGCGAACCGGAGCATGGCCCTGGGGTCGGACAGCAGGACGGAGGTGTCCAGGACGAACGTGCGGTGGGCGGGGTCGTGCGGGACGGCCTGGGTGGGCCGGGTCCGCGACGCGCGCTGCGCCCCGGGTGCGGGGCTCGCGGACGCTGCGGCGGTGGGGCTGGTCGACGAACGACGGGTCGTGGCCAATTCCGACTCCCTCGGCACAGCGTTGCCGCTGCGCCTCACTCTCGGACCTGAGACCGGGACCGGGCCCACCGGTGACGGGTGGGCCGGGTCCGGCCCTCCGTCCGGAGCCGGATTCGCTCCATGGGTGGACCTCCCGAACGCGCGGCGGGTGCCTTGCGTCAGTTCTGACGGTACGACGACCGGGGCGCGTGTGACGTGTTTTCGGCGGCGCGTCGTGACCTGTCACCGGACCGTCATCGACCGTTGCCCGGGCGTTCCGGACATAGCGGGCACCCCCGGGCTCCGGTCAGGCGCCGAAGCGGCGCTCCCTCTCGGCGTAGGCGCGCAGCGCCCTCAGGAAGTCGACGTGGCGGAAGTCGGGCCAGTAGGCCTCGCAGAAGTAGAACTCGCTGTGGGCGCTCTGCCACAGCAGGAAGCCCCCGAGCCGCTGCTCGCCGGAGGTGCGGATCACCAGGTCGGGGTCGGGCTGGCCCTTGGTGTAGAGGTGCTCGGCGATGTGCTCGACGTCGAGGACCTCGGCGAGCTCCTCGATCGAGGTGCCCCGGGCGGCGTGCTCCTGCAGCATCGAACGGACGGCGTCGGCGATCTCGCGCCGGCCGCCGTAGCCGACCGCGACGTTGACCAGCAGGCCGTCGACGTCACGCGTCGCGTCCGCGGCCTCCTTGAGCCGGTGTGCCGTCTCGGCCGGCAGCAGGTCCAGCGCGCCGACGGGGTTGAGCCGCCAGCGGCCGGAGGCGGCCAGCCCGGAGACGGCGGTCTCGATGATCCGCAGCAGGGGGGTGAGCTCGGCGGCGGGTCGGTTGAGGTTGTCGGTGGACAGCAGCCAGAGGGTGACGACCTCGACGCCGACCTCCTCGCACCAGCCGAGCAGCGGGGAGATGTTGTCCGCACCGGCCTGATGGCCCTGCGCGGTGTCGGCGCCGTTGGCCTTGGCCCAGCGCCGGTTGCCGTCGAGCATGACGCCCACGTGGCGCGGGAGCCGGTCCGGGGGGAGGCGAGCAATGAGGCGGCGCTCGTACGCGCCGTACAACAGGTTCCGCAGACCCACGTCCGTCCTCCTCGGTCTGGTGCGCGACCACCGTACTCCGCCCGGGCGTGCGGGCGGACGGCACTCCGCGACCCGCATCACAACCTACGTGCTAGTAACTTACGTGACCGTAGGTTACGGTGGCGCCCATGAGCTCCCGCCCGGTCAGCAGCAGCCCATCCCCCTCCAGCGAGACCAGCCCCGGACACGTCGAGTCCGCGGTCGCCGCCCTCAAGCCGCACCTGCGCGGGTGGATCCACGCGGGCACCTTCCCCCTGGCCCTCACGGCCGGGATCGTGCTGGTCTGCCTGGCCCCGACGGGCACCGCCCGGCTGGGTGCCGCCATCTTCGGCCTCACCGCCGCGATGCTGTTCGGCACCTCCGCCGTCTACCACCGCGGCACGTGGTCGCCTCGGGTCCAGGGCGTGCTCAAGCGCCTGGACCACTCCAACATCTTCCTCATCATCGCGGGCACCTACACGCCCTTCGCCCTGCTCCTGCTGCCGCCGGAGCAGTCCCGCACGCTGCTGGTCATCGTCTGGAGCGGCGCCATCGCCGGCGTGCTGTTCCGGGTGCTGTGGGTCGGCGCGCCCCGCTGGCTCTACACCCCGGTCTACGTCGCCCTGGGCTGGGTCGCGGTGTTCTACTTCGGGCCGCTGCTCCAGCGCGGCGGGGTCGCGGTGATGACGCTCATCGCCGTGGGCGGCCTGCTCTACACGCTCGGCGCCGTGGTCTACGGCACGAAGCGGCCCAACCCCTCCCCGCGCTGGTTCGGCTTCCACGAGGTGTTCCACGTGTTCACCGTGGCGGCCTTCGCAGTGCACTACGTGGCGGCCTCGCTGGCCGTCTACTCCGCCGGCCCGCCCGCCTGAGCCGGCTGCTGCGGGCGCAGCTGCGGACCCGGCGCCCGCTCAGCCCCGGGCGGTCTGCCACAGGCCGACGGTGTTGCCCTCGGGGTCCCGGAAGTAGGCGGTCCAGCCCATGTCGCCGACCTGCATCCGCGGGACGAGGGTCGAGCCGCCGAGGCCGCTGATGGTCTCCAGCGCCTTGTCGATGTCGTCGACGTCGATGACCACCACCGGGTGCGTGAAGTTCCCGCCACGACCCATCAGCCCGCCATCAATGTAGCCCGGCTCGGTCGGCCCCTGCTCCCCTGTGGGGCCGGTGCTGACCATCGTGTAGTTCATGTCCGGCACCGGCTGGACCTGCCAGCCGAACGCCTCGCGGTAGAACGCATAGGCGCGCTCGGCGTCGTCGAACGGGATCTCGAAGTGCACGACCCGACCGCTCATCGCGGCCACCTCCCACGGTCCGCGGAGCCCACGGCCGGCTGGTCGCGGGGCCGGTTCAGGCTATGCCCGGCCCTCCGGAGGCACCGGGCTGTTGGTCCCGACCCGTGCCACGCCCGGCGTCGTCGTCCCGACCGTTGTCGGACCCCGCGTCCTCGTCGTCCTCGTCGTCCTCGGTGCCGCCCGTGAGCCGCGCCGGGGTGCCCCCGGCAGGGCCGCGCTGGGCGGCCTTGGCCTCGGCCTCGGCCTCCTCACGGAAGCTCATCCGGCGCAGCCGGGCGTTCATGTTGCGCATGAGCAGCCACAGCGCGATCGCGAGCAGGAAGAAGGCCAGGAAGCCGCCGAGCCCGGCCGTGACGTTGGTGCTCACGGTGGTGTTCACGATGCGTCCTTCGTGGTGCCGTCGTAGTGCAGCTCGAGGCCGCCCTTGCGGGCCAGCGCGTCGGCCTCGGCCGGCGAGCCCAGCCCGGCGAACAGGCAGTCCTCGATCGGCTCGACCGGCACGTAGGACAGGGCCGCCTCGAAGTCCTCGGTCGGCCAGATCTCCTGCTGCATCTCCAGCGGCACCATGAACCACGACCCCTCCGGGTCGATCTGCGTGGC
>DASSPC010000054.1:0-4543 GCA_035699865.1 Oryzihumus sp.
ACCGTGCCGGCCAGGCCCGAGTCGGCGTTGGCGATGCCGACGCCCTCCGTCGAGGTGAAGTAGCTGGGCAGAGCCGTCGCCGCCGCGTCGGGGAAGGCGCTCTGCGAGCTGTTGCCCGGCCCCGAGGTGCCGTCGTCGAACTTGGTGCCCGGCCGGGGGTTGGCCTGCGACTGGTGCGGGTTGGGCAGGCCGAGGCAGCCCGGGCCGCGCTTGTCGTTCCAGGCCGGCTCCTCACCGGGCTGGTAGGCGGACCGCGGCTTGGTGACCTCGAGGGTGATGTGGAACGTGTGGTTGCTGAATGCCTGGTTGATGTTGGGGACCCAGTGCGACAGGCCCTGCGCGAAGCAGGGGTAGATGGGCGAGTAGCGCGCCAACGTCCTCAGGGTGGGGCGCTGGACGCTGCCGACCTGGATGATCCGGTCACCGTTGGCGTTGAGGAACCCGGTCGCCGTGTTGGCGAACCCGGCCGTGCCCGCCAGGAAACCGGCCAGGGCGTCCTTCTTCTCGACGATGGTCGTGTTCGTGGTGATGAGCGACTTCAGCATGCGCATCAGGTCAGGTGCGGCATCGGCATACGTCGAGGCCACGTCGGCCAGCCCGCTGATGTCGGCCTGGATGGTCGGCATCTTGGGGTTGATCTGCTTGAAGTAGTTGTCCGCCATGACGAGGTTGTCGCCGAGCTGCTGCCCGCGGCCGTCGAGGGCGGAGGCGAGGGCGTTCAGGGTGGCGGAGAGCTTCTCCGGCTTCACGGTGCGCAGCAGCGGGAGCAGGTTGTCGAAGACCTGCTCGAGCTCGATCGCCACCTTGGTGCGGTCCTGGCCGATGGTGTCCCCCGCCTGGATGTGCTGCGCGGACGCGTCGGCCGGGGGCACCAGGTCGACGTAGCGCTCCCCGAACAGGGTCTTGGGCAGCAGCCGTGCCCCCACGTTGGCGGGGATCTGGTCGACCTGGTCGGGCTGGAGGGCCAGCTGGATGCGCGCGCCCTGCCCCGTGGTGGTGATGTTCCGGACCTCGCCGACGATCAGCCCGCGGATCTTGACGTCGGAGGACGCCTGCAGCTGGTTGCCGATGCGGTTGGTCAGGAGGTTGACCATCACCACGGGAGTGAACCTCTTCTGGAACGAGGCCACCGACAGCCCCACCAGCACCACGAGCACCGCCAGGAAGGCCGCACCGTAGGTGTGGTTGCTCAGCCGGGACATGGCTCCGCCACGCTGTTCCGTCACGTCGTCAACCCGCTATTCGCACTGTCGTGGTGGCGCCCCAGACGGCCAGGCTGAAGAAGAAGTCCACGATGTTGATCGCCACGATCGAGGTCCGGACCGCCTTGCCGACGGCTTCGCCGACCCCCGCGGGACCCCCGGAGGCGGTGTAGCCGTAGTAGCAGTGGATCAGGATGATCACGACGGCGAAGACCATCACCTTGACGAACGACCAGAACACGTCCACCGGGGGCAGGAACAGGTGGAAGTAGTGGTCGTAGGTGCCCTTGGACTGGCCGAAGTAGCTGGTGGTGATGAACCGGGTGGCCGCGTAGGAGGACAGCAGGCCCAGCACGTACAGCGGAAGACACGCGACGAACCCGGCGATCATGCGGGTCGTCACGAGGAACGGCAGGCTGGGGATGCCCATGACCTCGAGGGCGTCGACCTCCTCGCTGATGCGCATGGCACCGAGCTGGGCGGTGAAGCCACAGCCGACCGTCGCGGCGAGGGCGAGACCGGCGACCAGCGGCGCGATCTCGCGGGTGTTGAGGTAGGCGGAGATGAACCCGGTGAAGGCGCCGGTGCCGAGCTGGTTCAGGGAGGAGTAGCCCTGCAGGCCGACCTCGGTGCCGGTGAAGAAGGCCAGGAAGGCGATGACGCCGACGGTGCCGCCGATGACCGACAGGGCCCCGGTGCCGAGGCTCACCTCGGCCAGGAGGCGCACGACCTCCTTCTTGTATCGCGTGAGCGTGCGCCCGCTCCATGCCAGCGACCGCACGTAGAAGCGCAGCTGCCCGCCGAGGTCATCCAGGGCGGCCACCGGCCTGCCCACGATGTCCTGAACCTTGCTCATCGACTCACCTCCTGCCCGGTCAGATCTTCTGGGGAACGACTTGGAAGTAGACCGCCGTCGCGACGAAGTTCACGACGAACAGCAACATGAAGGTGATGACGACGCTCTGGTTCACCGCGTCGCCGACCCCCTTGGGACCGCCACCGGCGGTCAGCCCCTTGTACGAGGCGACGATCGCGGCGATGGCGCCGAAGATCAGGGCCTTGATCTCACCGGTCCACAGGTCCGGCAGCTGGGCCAACGCGGTGAACGAGGCGATGTAGGCGCCCGGGGTGCCGCCCTGGATGATCACGTTGAAGAAGTAGCCACCGCAGACGCCCACGACCGACACGAGCCCGTTGAGCAGGACCGAGACGAGCATCGCGGCCAGGACCCGCGGCACGACCAGGCGCTGGATCGGGCTGATGCCGAGCACCTCCATCGCGTCGATCTCCTCACGGATCTTGCGCGAGCCGAGGTCGGCGCAGATGGCGGAGCCGCCGGCACCGGCGATGAGCAGGGCGGTGACGATCGGCGAGGCCTCCCGGATCACCGCCAGGACGCTGGCCGCACCGGTGTAGGACTGCGCACCCAGCTGACGGGTGAGCGTGCCGAGCTGGAGGGCGATGACCGCACCGAACGGGATCGAGACCAGGGCGGTCGGCAGGATGGTCACGCTGGCGATGAACCAGCTCTGCTGGATGAACTCCTTGGTCTGGAACGGCCGTCGCGGCAGCGCCCGGAGCACGTCCAGGGCGAGGGCGAACAACGACCCGCTCTGTCGGAGCGCGCCGGTGACCGGGTTGCTCACGAGACGGCCCGCTCGGGCTCGGCGTGCTGGGTGACGCCTGGCACGCCGGCGTTGCCGGACAGGAACGACCCGGGCGGCGGGGTGACGCCGTTCTGGCGGCACCACTCCCCCGCCGGGCGGGCGGTGCGGCGGCTCAGGCCGTTGCTCGTCTCGAGCTGCAGCGCGATCGGCGGCAGCGGCGGCAGCTCCTGGCCGGACTCGGCCGCGAGCTCGTCGGCGTCCTTCTCCTCGGACATGCCGATCGGGCCGACCCGCTGGGCGTTGAGGAACTGGCGGACCACCGGCTCCTCGCTGGAGAGCAGCATCTCCCGCGGGCCGAACATGGCGAGGTGCTTGTGGTAGAGCAGGCCGATGTTGTCCGGCACCGTCCGGGCGGTGTTGATGTCGTGGGTGACGATGAGGAACGTCGCCTCGATCTGGGCGTTGAGGTCGACGATCAGCTGGTTGAGGTAGGCCGTGCGGACCGGGTCAAGACCCGAGTCCGGCTCGTCGAACAGGATGATCTCGGGGTCGAGCACCAGGGCCCGCGCCAGGCCGGCGCGCTTGCGCATGCCGCCGGAGATCTCACCGGGCAGCTTGCCCTCCGCGCCCTGCAGACCGACGAGCTCGATCTTCTCGGTGACGATCCGCTTGATCTCGGACTCGTTCTTCCTCGTGTGCTCGCGCAGCGGGAAGGCGATGTTGTCGTAGAGGTTCATCGACCCGAACAGCGCGCCGTCCTGGAACAGCACGCCGAAGAGCTTGCGCACCTCGTAGAGGTCGTTCTCGCGCAGCCGGGTGAGGTCCTTGCCGTTGATCCAGATGGAGCCGGCGTCGGGCTTGAGCAGACCCACGAGGGTCTTGAGGAACACGGACTTGCCGGTGCCCGACGGGCCCAGCATCACCGAGATCTCGCCCGCCGGCAGCGTCAGCGTGACGTCGTTCCAGATCGTCTGGGACCCGAACCTCTTGGTCAGTCCCTCGACCTTGATCTCAACGCCCACTGCCTCACCTCTTCCCGATCGGCACCCAGAGGCATCGCCCTGTGAGCGGGTCGACACGTTAACGACGCGGCGCGGAGCAAGTTACGCGCGAGTAGCGCTGGCAGCGACCGCCGCGCCCCTGGGTCAAGGCTGGAGTGTTTCGGATTTCTCGCAACAAGAAAAGGGGCAAATCGTATGGCCGAGATCACCGTGCCCCACCCGTAACTCAGGCACCACACAACGAACGTCCAAGGACCCCGGAGACGACACCGGCGGGACAGACCAGATGGTCTGTCCCGCCGGTGTTCAGCGAGGCCCCGGCATCGTGGTGCCGGGATCAGCTCACTTGAGGGTGACGGTGGCGCCAGCGCCCTCGAGGGCAGCCTTGGCCTTGTCAGCGGCCTCCTTGTTGACCTTCTCCAGGATCGGCTTCGGGGCGCCGTCAACCAGGTCCTTGGCCTCCTTCAGGCCGAGGTTGGTGAGGGCGCGCACCTCCTTGATGACCTGGATCTTCTTGTCGCCCGCAGCCTCGAGGACGACGTCGAACTCGTCCTTCTCCTCGGCAGCGGCCTCGCCGCCGGCGCCGCCGGCAGCCGGGGCGGCCGCAACGGCGACCGGGGCAGCGGCGGTCACGCCGAAGGTGTCCTCGAACTGCTTCACGAACTCGGAGAGCTCGATCAGCGTCATCTCCTTGAAAGCCTCGAGCAGCTCGTCAGTGCTGAGCTTCGCCATG
>DASSPC010000055.1:0-7138 GCA_035699865.1 Oryzihumus sp.
TGGTTCCCTTCCACACGGACGGAGGTGCCTCGTGCGAACCGAGACCGTCAAGGGGCCGGACTTCATCCCGGTCCTGTCCCGAGGCAAGCACCGCAGCCCCAAGCGTGGGGCGTGCTTCATGGAGTTCGCGTCCTATCTCGCGGGTGAGCACTGGAGCGACCACCCCAAGTGCACCCACCCCCTCCTGGGCGAGCTGGCCCGACTGGTCAACGACCACATCTCCGACGAGGGCCGGGCGCGGCTGGTGCCGCTGGTCCCGACCGTCATCGGGCTGACCGGCAACGACCCGCACATCGACGCGCGGATCGCCCTCGGTGCCGCGCGCCGGGCTCTGCCCGTCGCATCGGCTGAACGTCAGCGGGTCCTGGCCCTGGGCGTCTACGCCTGCGAACGGGCGTTGGCGTCCCTGGACGGCCAGCCGGCCGGGACGATGTCGCAGGAGAGCAGGGACGTGCTGGCAGCCGTGCCCGAGGCCGAGCGCTGGGCCAGGCGGTTCCTGCGCGACGCCGGGCTCCGCTCGCCCGATCTGCGCCCGAGGGCCGCGCGCCGGCTGGTGCGCTGCTCGGTCGAGGGTGTGGCCGTGGCGTGCATCAGCGACCCGGACGCGCTGCTCGAGCAGCTCGTGGTCGGCGCGATCGCCGACTTCGGCCCGAGGCCGGCAGCCCCGGCCGAGGTCCCGGTGTCGGTGCCGCGCACGCCCGAGCGCACCCGGCACACCACCGGGATGTGGCGCAGCTCCTGACGCCGGGCTCTGGCGTCGCCTGACCGGCCGGACGGTACCGGCCGGTCAGGGACGACGAGGTCAAGCCGGGTGTAGGGCTTCGGCCTGCGCGGAGGCCGAAGCGGCGACGCGGCGCTGCTCCGCGCGCAGCAGCGGGGCGGCGGCCAGCGTCAGCGCCGTGGCGAGCACCCCTGCCGTCACGGTGACCCCGAACGCCGCGGTGTGGCCGCTCGCGTCGGCGAGCCGGCCCGCGACGCTCGACCCCACGGCATACCCCATGCCCGTCGCGCCGGCGAGCACGGTCATCGCGGCCCCGGTGCGCTGCGGCGGGGTGATCCGCTCGGCGAGGGTGAACACGCTGATCATGTAGGGCGCCACGGCCAGGCCGAGCACGCCCAGGGCCAGCGCCAGGGCCGGCAGGGTGTTGACGGCGAGCAACGGCAGGGCGAGCACGAGCAGCCCGGCGGCGAACACGCGCAGGCGCTGCTCGTAGGGGAACCGGTCGGGCAGCATCGCCACGGCGAGGCCGGCGACGACGCTGCCGACGCCGAGCAGGGCGTGCAGCCCGCCGGTGAGCCCGGGCACCCCGGCGGCGGTGGCCATCTGGGAGGTGGCGGTCTGCGCGGAGCCGAAGACCGTGCCGATGATGAGCTGGGCCAGGCAGAGCAGCACCAGGCTGCCGGTGAACAGCCGGCCGCGCACGTGGGTGGCGGCCTCGCGGGCGCGCCGGACCAGGTGGGCGGTCGGGTGCAGGGCGAACCACGAGCCGAACACGGCCAGCACCGCCGCGGCGACGACGAGCGCGGCGGCGGGGGCCACCACTGCGGCCGCCGCGCCGACGAGTGCCGGCCCGATGACGAACGAGGCCTCGTCGGCGGCCCCCTCGTAGGAGAAGGCGACGTTGACCAGGCGTGGCTGGTCGGCGCCGGCGTGCCGGGTGATCGGGCGCCAGCGGACGCGGGCCAGCGGGCCCACCTGCGGCATGAGCAGACCGGTCAGCGCGGCGGCCGCGGCCTGGGCCGGCCAGGGCGCGCCCGAGGTGGCGAGCAGGACGAGGACGGCCAGCCCGGCGGCCCCGGCCAGGGACTGCGCGAGGACGACGGCGCGCTGCCCGACCCGGTCGGCGAGGGCTCCGGCCACGGGGGAGCCGAAGGCGTTGGCGACGGCCAGTGCCCCGGCCGAGGCACCGCCGGCGCCGTAGCTGCCGGTCGACCCGGCGACGAGCAGGAGGGTGCCGAGCTGGCTCATCGCCAGCGGCAGGCGGCCGAGGAAGGCCACGAGGACGTAGGTGGGGCCGGACAGCGCGAACAGCTGCCGGTAGGACCTCAGGGGTGACATGGTGCGGGGCTCCAAGGGTGCGGCGGGGCGCACGTCCTCCCACCCAACAGACGTGCACGTGACCCTGAGCTGCACAGAATTGTACCGGCGGCCGGGAGAGCCTCCGACCGCCGGTACCTTCCCCCGGACCGCTGCACCTGACCGGCCGTGGTCGGCCGGGACGCGTTCAGGCGTCGATCCGAGACCCCCAGAACTTCCCCGTGCCGGTCCCGACCTGCTTGTGCGTCTTCGCGTCCCAGAGAGTCAGCGAGTAGGTGCCCGAGACCCGGTCACCGTCGACCTTGCCGCGGGCCCTCACCCGGATGACGAGCGCCGGGCTGCCGTTGTCGCCCGGCTCGCCCGCCCAGAACGTCACGTGGAACGAGGACGCCGAGCCCGACCACGACCCGGCTCCGGGCGTGCCGACCGGGTCGATGTCGATGACCTGGAAGGCCCCGCCCGCCGCGAAGGTCAACACCGCCTGGGTCTCGTCCGCCGGCGCCGGCGGGTTGTCGCGGTGCGTGATCAGCCACCCGCCGAGGAGGCCACTGGACGCGGCGTCCGCGGGGGCCGCAAGGACCACGCCACCGAGGGTTGCGGCCCCGGCGACGACGCCGGCTCCGCGCAGCATCCCCCTGCGATCCACCACGTGCTCGACCATGACCTTCCTCCTTCGCCGAGCGGCCTGACCTCGCCCACGCTTCTCCCGCGACCAAAGGTGCGGATCCTTCAAAAGAGGGACGTTTCAGCGCAGGTCGGGAGGCATCGGGTCACCCTCATGACGTGCCCCTCGGCCGACGGCCAGCAGGAGGCCAGCGCCGGCCCATCTTTGGGTCAAGTCACTGAGGTCGGTGGGGGTGCAGCCGATCCTCGCTCCTGACGGACCCCTGCTGTCAGGAGCCACTGATGACGCGCTTCCCCGCGAGCCGCGTGCCGGCCTGCCTCGCCGTGCTCACCCTGCTGGTGCTGGGTGGGGTGCCGGGTCACCCGGCCGGCGACGCCCCGGTCGCCGCGGCCGCGCACCCGGCGGCGCGGCTGGTGTCCGCGCACGAACCGGTCCTCGCCACGGCCACCACCACCGCCTCGGCCGCCCACTACGCGTTCCTGTCCCGGGCCGGCCACCCGGGCGCCGTGATCGCCCGGTGGAACCCGTGCTCCGGGCCGATCGGCTACCGGGTGAATTTGGCCCGGGCGCCTCGCGGGGCCCTCGCCGACGTCCAGGGCGCCGTGGCGCGGGTCGCCGCCGCTTCTGGCCTGCGGTTCCGCTACCTCGGCAGCACCTCGGTCATCCCGGGCAGCGCCGACAGCGGGCCGGCATACCCGGCAGGCACCAGCCTCGTCGTGGCGTGGGCGCGGCCCGGGCAGAGCCGGATGCTGCCGGAGGCCGGGCCGGGTGCTCCGCGGCCGCTGGCGATGGGTGGTGCGTCGTGGGTCACGGGCCGGGTCGACGACCGGGGCCGTGCCTGGGGCGAGGTCGTGGAGGGCGCCGTGGTCGTCGATGCGACCCAGCACCCCCAGCCCGGCTTCGGCGCCGCCGTGCGTGGCACCCGCGGCCGGATGCTGATGCACGAGCTCGGGCACGTGGTCGGGCTCGGCCATGTCGGCGACCGGGCACAGGTCATGTACCCGGTGGACTCCGGCCGGGCGGTGTGGGGTGCCGGTGACCGGGCCGGGCTCCGGGTGCTCGGCGCGGCCTCGGGTTGCCTCTACCCGCGGGGCTGAGCCCCGGCCGGGACGGCCACTCGGCGCAGCAGTGGCTGGGCCGCCGCGAGCAGCAGGCTGGCTGCGGCACAGGCCGACCACAGCCCCGGCGGCCCGGCAGAGGTGAGCAGAGCGGTGCCCAGCAGGGGTGCGACGAGGGCCGCGACGCCCCAGCTCGTGCCGTACGCCGCGAGGTAGCGGCCCCGCGCCGACTCCGGAGCGATCGCCGCGACCACGGTGTAGATCCGCGCGAACAGGACCAGGTCCCCCAGGCTCCAGAGCACCGTGGCGGCGGCCAGCGCCACTGGCGTGGTGGCGAATCCCGTTGCCAGCAGGCCGGATCCGAGCAGGGCGTAGCCCAGTGCCATCGCGGCGAAGTCGTCCAGCCCGGCGACCCTCCGCAGCCGCAGCGCCGGCCGGGCCGCGACGATGGTCAGCGCCGAGGTGGCGAGCAGCAGGCCGACGAGCGTGGTCGGCAGGCCGCGGTCGAGCACCGTCAGCGGCAGCGCGATGGTGACCTGCAGGTACGTGGTGGCGAAGACCGTGCCGGAGGCGAGCAGGGCGAGCAGGCGCCGGTCCCGCCACGGGCCGGTATGCCGGGTGGCTGCGGCCGGCGCCCGGCCGCGGGCGGCGCGGGGGAGGGTCAGTGCGACGACCACGGCGCAGGCCAGGCAGGTGGCGGCGTCCACGACGAAGAGCCAGCGCAGGTCCCAGTGGGCGAGGGCCGAGGCGAGCAGGCCGGCGCCCATGCCGGCGGCGGCCAGGGCGGCCGCGAGCAGCGAGTAGGCGGCGGGGCGCTGCTCGGCGGTGGTGGCGTCGGCGATGAGGGCCTGGCTCGGGGGTTCGTAGAGCTCGAAGGCGAGCCCGAGCGCGACGGCGGCTCCGGCGGCCTGGGGCAGGGTGCGCGCCGCCGCGATGCCGACCTGGGCGACCGCGCAGCCGGCCAGGCCCAGGGTGATGGTGGCGCGGGCACCCAGGTGGTCGGCCAGGCGGCCGCCGAGCAGCCGCGAGGGGATGGTGGCCAGGCCGAACGCAGCCATGACCAGACCGGCGACGCGGACCGGGGCGTGGAAGGTCTGCACCAGGGTCACCGTGAGGAAGGGCAGGCTGAAGGCGCCCAGCCGGTTGACCGCGCGGGCGGCGACCAGCAGCCACACGGCGCGGGGGAGGGGTGGGTGCTGGCGCCTCACGGTTCTCCTCCGGTTCGCGTGACTGGCGTCGCGCCTATGATCAGTCACGACCTGGCCAACTTAGGGAACCGGAGGTGACTGGTCAAGTGAACTTCGACAGTCACGTGCTCAACCTGCTCGACGTGTGCGTGCGGCTGGTCAACGGCCTGACCGGCGGCTCCTCCGGTGGCGTGCCGGCCGAGGAGCCGCGGGGAGCCGGGCGCCGGGCCGCCGTGGTCGAGGCACTCAGTGGGGGCGGGCGGGCCACCCCCACGGTCAGTGCGCCGGCCGCCGAGCAGCTCGGGGCGACCGCGCGGCGGCTGCGGGTGGTCTTCGAGGCCGTCGAGGGTGGCCAGGTCGACGCCGCGGCGGCGGAGGTCAACGCGCTGCTGCGCGACACCGGCGCGCGGCCCCAGCTCGACCGGCGCGACGGGGAGGGGTGGCACCTGCACTTCCATGGGGCCGACGACTCGCTGGCGCGGGGCTGGTCGGCCGGCTGTGCGGCGGCCCTGGCCCTGGCGATGGGCAGCGACCTCGCGGGGCGGCTGGGGGTGTGTGCAGCCGCGGGCTGCGACCGGGTCTACGTCGACCGCTCACGCAACGCCAGCAAGCGGTTCTGCTCCACCGCGTGCCAGAGCCGGACCAAGGCGGCCGCCTTCCGGGCCCGGCGCTGACCTGTTGCCCGAAAGCCGTTGACCCGGGAGCCCGCGGCGCCCTAGGTTCCCGAGATGTGAAGCACATCCTTCAGGTTGGGAGTCGGGACTGATGGGCGGCGGGGTGCAGGTCCGATCCACCACGCAGGCGGACCACGAGGCGTTCGTGCAGGCCGCGCTGCCGGCCTTCGGCATGGTCCCCGGCGAGACGCCCCGGGCGAAGCAGTGGTGGCACGCGCTCGAGATGGACCGTGGACTGGTCATCGAGGACGACGGGCGCATGGTCGCCACGACCGGCGCCTACACCTTCGACCTGACCGTGCCGGGTGGGCGCCAGGTGCCGGTCGCCGGTGTCACCTGCGTGTCCGTGCTGCCGACGCACCGGCGCCGGGGCCTGTTCACGGCGCTGATGCGCCGCCAGGTCCAGGACCTGCGGGACCGCGGCGAGGCGCTGGCCGTGCTGCTCGCCTCGGAGGGCACGATCTACCGGCGCTGCGGCTACGGTCCGGCGACCACCGCGCAGACGTGGACCGTCGACACCGCCCGGGGTGCCTTCCTCGCTCCGGTGGCCGACGACGGCAGCCTCGAGCTGAGGGACCGCCGGGACGCGGCGCCCGTGATGGCCGAGGTCTACGACGCCCACGCCCGGCTGCGGCACGGAGCGCTCGGCCGCCCCGCTCGCCTCTGGGAGGCCGGTGCGGGCATGCCGCCGGTCTCCACCGAGCACCGCTTCGTCGTCGTCCACCGCGCTGCGGACGGCGTCCCGGACGGCTACGCCAGCTACGTCATCCACGACGACCGCGCGGGCGGCAACGGCCGCACCCTGATCGTCGACGAGGTGGTCGCGCCCGAGGAGCGGGTGCGGGCGGTGCTGGCGCGCTACTGCCTCGACCACGACCTGGTCGACACGGTCCGCTTCGCGCGGGTGGCCGCCGACGACCCGCTGCGCTGGCGCCTCGCCGACGTCCGCGCGGCCGAGACCGCCAGGAGCACCGACTGGCTGTGGGTGCGCCTCCTGGACGTGCCCGCGGCCCTGGCCGCCCGCGGATACACGGGGTCCGGCAGCCTCGTCCTGCAGGTGGAGGACCCGTTCTGCCCCGAGCTGTCCGGCACCTTCGTCCTCGACGTGGAGGACGGCGAGGCCAAGTGCGCCCGGGTCGAGGACGCCACGCCCGACCTGCGGCTCGACGTCGCCGACCTCGGCTCGACCTACCTCGGCGGCGTCTCCTTCACCGGCCTCGTGCTCGGCGGTCGGATCACCGAGTGCACCCCCGGAGCCGCGGCGCTCGCCGACCGGCTGTTCACCACGGGCACGGCGCCGCTGTGCCTGCACTGGTTCTAGGAGGCACCACGGTGACCCACAAGGCTTCTGCGACAACGGTCTTCGAGACCGAGCGGCTGGTCGTGCGGCCGTGGACCCATGACGACGCCGAGGCCATCCTCGACACCTACTCGCGCATGGAGGTCGCCCGCTGGCTGGGGGCGACCCCGCGCCCGCTGGAGAACCTCGACGAGGCCCACCTCGTCGTCGACCAGTGGGGCACCCGCAGCGAGCCGGACCCGACCTACGGCGTGTG
>DASSPC010000056.1:0-4756 GCA_035699865.1 Oryzihumus sp.
AGCTGTCCGCCACCACGCCCGCACCGGCCTCGGCGCCGGCCGCGCTGGTGCCCGCGGCGCGGCGCACCGACATCCAGCGCGCGATGACCCTCGGCTCCGGGGCGGTGCGCTCCGGCGACGGCCTGGCCCAGACCGCCAAGACACTGGCCGTGGTCGCCGAGGACGGCGAGCAGGCCGCGCCCGGCCCGCTGTCGTGGGAGACCTCCAACCTGCTGCACGTCGGCCAGCTGCTCACCCACGTCGCGGCAATGCGGGAGGAGACCCGGGGCGGGCACGTCCGCTCCGACTTCCCCGGGCGCGACGAGCGCTGGCGCGCGCACATCCACGCGTGGCGGGAGCCGGACGGCTCCGTCTCGACCTCCATCCACCCCGTCGACCCCCAGGACCTCGCATGACCGGATTCCCCGAGAAGGCCGCCCAGAGCATCGTCGACGGGGCGCTGGAGGAGGACCTCGGTGGCTTCCCCGGCGTCGACGTCACCAGCACCGCGACGATCCCCGCCGGGCAGCGCTCCACCGCCCACGTCGTGGCCCGGGCCGACGGCGTCCTCGCCGGTGCGCCCCTGGTGTCCCTGGTCTTCCGTGCCGTCTCCGAGCGGCTGGGGCTGCCCGAGGTCGACGTCGAGCTGGTGCACGAGGACGGCGACATGCTGCGCCGGGGCGAGGTCATCGCCGTGCTGCGCGGCTCCACCCGGGCGATCCTCGTCGGCGAGCGGACCCTGCTCAACCTCCTGTCGCGGCTCTCCGGCGTGGCCACCCACACCCGGCTGTGGGCGCTCGAGCTCGAGGGCACGGGTGCGACCGTGCTCGACACCCGCAAGACGACGCCGCTGCTGCGCGCGCTGGAGAAGTACGCCGTCCGCTGCGGCGGGGGCACCAACAAGCGCATGGGCCTCTACGACGTGGCGATGATCAAGGACAACCACAAGCTGGCCGCCGGCTCGCTGACGGCCGCGATCGCGGCGGTCCACACGGCATACCCGAAGGTGCCCATCCAGGTGGAGGCCACGACGCTGGAGGAGGCGCTCGAGGCCGTGCAGGCCGGGGCGCGCTTCCTGTTGCTCGACAACATGACCCCCGAGCTGCTCCAGGCCACGGTCGAGACCGTGCGGGCCACCGGTGAGGACGTCGAGATCGAGGCGACCGGCGGGCTGACCCTCGACGTGGCACGGACCTACGCCCAGACCGGCGTGGACTACCTCTCGGTCGGGGCGCTGACGCACTCCTCGCCGATCGTCGACATCGCGCTGGACCTCGTCGGGGGTTGACGCCGGTCAGCCGAAGTGCGTGACGAGGCGCTCGGCGTAGTACTGCTCCCAGGGCAGGTCGGTGATGGCGTCCGTGAACTCCTGGTCCAGGCTGACCAGCTGCTGGGTCAGCTCGCTGCGCACGGGGACTCGCCCCAGCAGCGTCGGCAGCTCCGAGAGCCGCACGAGCCAGTCGGAGTACCACGTGGCCCAGTCGTCGTCCGCGCCGTCGGTGAGCCGGTAGACCCGGTGGTGGGTCTCGGCGGCCTCGTGCAGCAGCTCGCCCACCCGGTCGATCTGGTCAGCCATGGTGACCACCTCCACGCCCGAGGATCGACGCCGGGTGCCGCGGGCGCACCCCACGGATGGACGAGGACCCGCCTGCGTCAGCGGCGGCGCAGCCGGTAGCACTCGGTGAGCATCGGCAGCTCGACCATCCCGTCGGCCCCGGCCACCCGACGGCCGAGGTCACGGACCCGCGCAAGTACCTCGTCGCGGTCGGGGCGGATCGCCACGAACGACCACGTGCCGGCGTGCCGGGCCAGGTCCTGCGGGCTCTGGCGCATCGTCCAGCCGAAGACCGCGTGCTCGACCGGCTCGAACGCCTCGGGGAAGGCCGGGAAGTCCTGGTCGTCGGAGATGCTCTCGCGCCGGTCGACCAGGTCGGAGAGCTCCTCCTGCCACCCCACCGACTCGTCCCGGCGGTGCCACGCCATCGACAGCCATCCGCCGGGCCGCAGCACCCGGGCGCACTCCTGCGCCGCCGCCTCGTGGTCGAACCAGTGCCAGGCCTGGAAGACGGTCACCGCGTCGGCGGACCCGTCCTCGACGGGCAGCTGCTCGGCGCTGCCGTCGCGTGGCTCGACCCGGGCCGCGACCTCCGGCTCCAGCTCCAGCAGTGATCCTCGTAACGCCCCGAGCATCCCCTCGGCCGGCTCCACGGCCGTGACCCGGTGGCCCATCCAGGCCAGCACCCGGCTGCCCTTGCCGGTGCCCGCGCCCAGGTCGACGACGTCGAGCTCCGTTGCGGGGGCGGGGGATCCGAGCATCCAGCGCACCGTCTCCTCGGGCCACGAGGGCCGCACCGCGTCGTACTCGGCCGCGATCGCACCGAAGGAGCTGCGACGCCGCCTGAACACGTCCCTGCTGCTCTGCCCACCCACGGGGCGGAAACTACCTCGCAAGGGGCACAGGCGCACTTAGTACCCTTGCCGGGTGAGCGACAACCCCACCCCCGCCGTGCCCGATGTCGATGTGCCTGAGCAGATGCGCGTCCGTCAGGAGAAGCGGGCGCGGCTGATCGCCGAGGGCAGGGAGCCGTATGCCGTGGGCGTGCCGCGGACGCACACCCTCGCCGACGTGCGGGCCGGCTACCAGCACCTCGAGGCGGGGGAGGAGACCGACAACCTCGTCGGCGTCGCCGGTCGGGTCGTCTTCGTCCGCAACACCGGCAAGCTCTGCTTCGCCACGCTGCAGGAGGGTGACGGCACCCGGCTGCAGGTCATGCTCAGCCTCGCCGAGGTGGGCGAGGAGCCCCTCGCGTCGTGGAAGTCCGACGTCGACCTGGGCGACCACGTGTTCGTCCACGGCCGGGTCATCTGCAGCAAGCGCGGCGAGCTGTCGGTCATGGCCGACTCCTGGACCATGGTCAGCAAGGCCCTGCGCCCGCTGCCGACCCTGCACAAGGAGCTCTCCGAGGAGTCCCGGGTGCGCCAGCGCTACGCCGACCTGCTGGTGCGCCAGGAGGCGCGCGACATGGTGCGCACCCGAGCCCGGGTGATCAGCTCGCTGCGCCACACCCTGGAGAACCACGACTTCATCGAGGTCGAGACGCCGCAGCTGCAGCTCATTCACGGTGGCGCCGCGGCTCGTCCTTTCCACACGCACCTGAATGCGTTCGACATTCCGATGACGCTGCGGATCGCGCTCGAGCTCTTCCTGAAGAGGGCCGTTGTCGGCGGTGTCGACCGGGTCTTCGAAATCGGCAAGAACTTCCGCAACGAGGGCATTGACTCCACGCACAGCCCCGAGTTCACGATGCTGGAGTTCTACCAGGCTTATGGTGACCAGTTCACCGCCGCCGAGCTCACCCGCGAGCTGGTCCTGAACGCCGCCAAGGC
This sequence comes from Oryzihumus sp., assembly GCA_035699865.1. Taxonomy (GTDB): domain Bacteria; phylum Actinomycetota; class Actinomycetes; order Actinomycetales; family Dermatophilaceae; genus Oryzihumus. The sequence goes on from DASSPC010000056.1 coordinate 3,367, forward strand.
GGCCGGTGTCGGCACCACCGTGGTGGACTACCGCGGCAACGAGGTCGACCTCGCCGGCGAGTGGCGCTGGCTGCCCATCGTCGACGCGGTCTCCGACGCCCTCGGCGAGGAGGTCTCCGCGGCGGAGGACGAGGACTCGGCCCAGCGCGTGCGCAAGCTCGCCGAGGCCCGCGACATCGAGCTGCGGCCCGGCTGGGGCACCGGCGAGATCATCCTCGAGGTCTTCGAGCAGCTCGTCGAGCACACCCTGATCCAGCCGACGTTCGTGTGCGACTACCCCGAGTCCGTGCGGCCGCTGGCCCGCGGGCACCGGTCCACGCCGGGCCTGGTCGAGGCGTGGGACCTCATCATCGGCGGCATCGAGCTGGCCCCGTCCTACAGCGAGCTGGTCGACCCGGTCATCCAGCGCGAGCGCCTCACGCAGCAGTCGCTGCTCGCGGCCGGCGGTGACCCCGAGGCCATGCAGCTCGACGAGGACTTCCTGCGCGCGCTGGAGTACGGCGCCCCGCCGATGGGCGGCACCGGCATGGGCGTGGACCGGCTGGTCATGCTGCTCACCGGCAAGCCGATGCGCGAGGTCATCCTCTTCCCGACCGTGAAGCCGGAGTGACCATGCATTCCCTCTGGCTCGCCATTGCCGCCCTGCTGCCGACCGCCGGTGTCGCATTTCTCTTCTACCTCGTCATCAAGGCGATGATCGAGGGCGACCGGCGTGAGCGACTCGCGCATTCCCAATGGGAAGCGCAGCAGGAACATCCGGAAAAGAAACCGCATTCTGAGGATTTACCTCAGTAGCAATCTCACGTAGGGTGCGTTCGTCAATTGACGAGCCGGGAATTTCTTCACTCACCCGTGATGGCAGTAATTCCTCCACCCCCTCCGGAGAAAAACATGGCACAACGCGTTGTGGTCACCCTCGAAGACGACATTGACGGCGGCGAGGCCGCCGAGACCGTGTCCTTCGCGCTGGACGGCGTCTCCTACGAGATCGACCTGTCCGAGGCCAACGCCAGCAAGCTCCGCGACGACCTCGCGTCGTGGATCGGTCACGCCCGCCGCGCCGGCGGACGCAAGAGCACGTCCACGGCCCGTCGCAGCGGCGGCAGCCGTGGTGGTCGCGACCTGTCCGCAATCCGTGAGTGGGCGCGCAAGAACGGCCACACGGTGAGCGACCGTGGTCGCATCTCCGCCGAGATCCAGGCCGCCTACGACAAGGCCCACGCCTGAGCGGACCCGGCACCGCGCGACGGCGCCCGACCCCCACCCGGGGCGGGCGCCGTCGTCGTCCACGGGGTGTGACTGGGTGGGGCCCGATCGGCGGCGACTGCGCAATACGTCTCAGTCGGCACGGTCGCGGGTATGGGGGCATCCAAGCGAGGTGACCGATCAC
>DASSPC010000057.1:0-4359 GCA_035699865.1 Oryzihumus sp.
GGCCGGGGAGGTCATCCGCATCCGCACCACCGGCGGTGGCGGCTGGGGCGACCCGCTGGAGCGCCCGTACGACGAGGTGCAGCGCGACCTCAGGTGGGGCAAGGTCTCCTTCGAGGGCGCCCGCACCGACTACGGCGTCGTGGCCACGGGCACCAAGGACGAGCCGGTCATCGACACCGCGGCGTCCGACGCCTTGCGTGCCGAGCGACGCGCCGACCGCGGCGAGCAGCCGTTCTTCGACCGCGGGCCCGGCTACGCCACGCTGGCCGCCGGCGCCACCGCCGCGGACGTCGACTGGCTCTGACCGCAACCGACAGGAGACCGACATCGTGACCGGACCGCTCGACGACACCACCGTCATCGACCTCACCCGCGCCCTCGCCGGCCCGCACGCCGGGATGATGCTGGGCGACCTCGGTGCCCGGGTCATCAAGGTGGAGACCCCCGGCGGCGGGGACGACACCCGCGGCTGGGGCCCGCCGTTCGTCGGGCCCGAGGACGACCCGATCTCGACGTACTTCCTGTCCTGCAACCGCAACAAGGAGTCGATCACCCTCGACCTCAAGAGCGAGGACGGGGTGGCGACGCTGACCCGGCTGGTCACCCACGCCGACGTGCTGCTGGAGAACTTCCGGCCCGGCGTGCTCGACCGGCTCGGCTTCAGCGTCGAGCGGCTGCACGAGCTCAACCCGCGCCTGGTCATCCTCTCGATCAGTGGCTTCGGCCACGACGGTCCCGAGGGTGGCCGGGCCGGGTACGACCAGATCGCGCAGGGAGAGGCCGGCCTGATGTCACTGACCGGCCCCGACCCCGACCACCCCACCCGCGTGGGGGTGCCGATCGGCGACCTGCTCGCCGGGATGTACGGCGCCTACGGCGTCGTCGCCGCCCTGCACGAGCGCACCCGCACCGGCAGGGGCCGGGTCGTGCGGACCAGCCTGCTCGCCGCGATCGTGGGCGTGCACGCCTTCCAGGGCACCCGCTACACCGTCGCCGGCGAGGTGGGCCGCGCCCAGGGCAACCACCACCCGAGCATCTGTCCCTACGGCCTGTTCTCCTGCGCCGACGGGATGCTGCAGATCGCGGTCGGCAGCGAGGGCCTGTGGCGCAAGTTCTGCGACGCGTTCGGGCTGGACCCCGAGGCCCAGGGCATGGCCACCAACCGGGAACGGGTCGGCAACCGTGAGGCCGTCGTGGACGCGGTCAACGCCGCCTTCGCCGACCGCAAGCTCGCCGAGCTGCTGCCCGCCCTGGCCGCGGCCGGCATACCGGCGGGTGAGGTGCGCACCCTGGACCGCGTGTACGAGTGGGAGCAGACCCGCTCCCAGGGGCTGGTCATCGACGTGGACCACCCGGTGCTCGGGACGGTCCAGCTGCCCGGGCCGCCGCTGCGCTTCGACGACAACCTGTATGCCGGGGGGCGGGCCGAGCACCTCGCCCCGCCCGCCCTGGGCCAGCACAACGCCAGCGTGCGGGCCTGGCTCGACGAGCGTGACGCCGAGGGCACCGCACCGTGACCCGGCGACTGGGTGCCCGCGAGCTCATCGACACCGTCCTCGACGAGGGCAGCTTCGAGAGCTGGGACACCACGCCGGTGCCGGTGGCCGAGCCGGGCAGCGCGTATGCCGCCGAGCTCGCCGCCGCGGCGGAGAAGGCCGGCACCGACGAGTCGCTCATCACCGGCTCGGCCCGGCTGCGCGGGCGCACGGTCGCCGTGGTGCTGGGCGAGTTCCGGTTCCTGGCCGGCTCGATCGGCAGGGCCGCCGCCGAGCGCCTGGTGCTCGCGGTCGAGCGGGCGACGCGGGAGGGGCTGCCGCTGTTCGCCGCCCCGACCTCCGGTGGCACCCGGATGCAGGAGGGCACCAGCGCCTTCGTCGGGATGGTCAAGATCTCGGCGGCGATCGCGGCGCACAAGGACGCCGGGCTGCCCTACTTCGTCTACCTGCGCCACCCCACCACCGGCGGGGTCTTCGCCTCGTGGGGCTCGCTCGGCCACGTCACCGTCGCCGAGCCGGGCGCGCTGGTCGGCTTCCTCGGGCCCCGGGTCTACGAGGCGCTCTACGGCTCGCCGTTCCCGGAGGGTGTGCAGACCTCGGAGAACCTCTTCGAGCAGGGGCTCATCGACGCGGTGCTGCCGGTCGAGGCGCTGGCCGAGGTCGCCTCGCGGGCGCTGAACGTGCTCATGGCCCCGCGCGAGGACCTGCCCGTGGTGCCCGAGCTGCCCCGCGAGGAGCTGCCCGACCTGCCTGCCTGGGACTCGATCCTGCGCTCGCGCCGACCGGAGCGGCCCGGCGTCCGGGCTCTGCTCAAGCTCGGCGCCACCGACGTCGTGCCGCTGCACGGCACCGGCCAGGGCGAGCAGGACCCGGGGCTGCTCATCGCCCTGGCCCGCTTCGGCGGGGCGCCCTGCGTGGTGCTGGGCCAGGACCGCAAGCACCAGACGTTCGAGAACCCGCTCGGCCCGGCCGGGCTGCGCGAGGCCCGGCGCGGCATGCGCCTGGCCCGGGAGCTCAAGCTGCCGCTGGTCAGCGTCATCGACACCGCCGGCGCCGCGCTGTCCCGCGAGGCCGAGGAGGGCGGGCTCGCCGGCGAGATCGCGCGCTGCCTGTCCGAGCTGGTCATGCTCGACGCGCCGACCGTCTGCCTGCTGCTCGGGCAGGGCACCGGCGGCGGCGCGCTCGCGCTGATGCCGGCCGACCGGGTCATCTGCGCCCAGCACTCCTGGCTCTCGCCGCTGCCGCCCGAGGGTGCCTCCGCGATCCTGTACCGCGACACCGACCACGCGCCGGACCTCGCCGCGTCGCAGGGCGTGCGCTCGCTGGACCTGCTGCGCGAGGGCATCGTCGACCGGATCGTCGCCGAGCACCCCGATGCCGCGGACGAGCCGGCGCAGTTCTGCGCGCGGATGTCGCAGGTGCTGCAGCACGAGCTGGGCCTGCTGCTGCGCGCCGACCCGGCCGAGCGGCTCGCCGCCCGGCTGGCCCGCTACCGCCGCCTCGGCTGAGCGCGCGTCAAAGCCCGCCGAGAGGGACGTTTCTCCGGGTTTGGGCGGCCCCGAAACCCGGAGGAACGTCCCTCTCGGCGGCAAGAACCGGCGAGGCGCGCGGCGTACAAGTGCCAAGAGGCGAGCGGTCATTGGGCAGGGTCTGCCAACGCGGGGTCCGGTGGTTCGTCCGTAGGCTCGCCGCATCGCCCGTCCGCGTCCCGCGCGGCCGGCCCCCAGGTGAAAGCAGGTGCAGCCCGTGCGGGTCCTCCTCGCCCTCGGCGGCAACGCCATGACGGGTCCTGACGGCAGCGCGAGCCCCGACGCCCAGCGCGCCGCGATCGCCGCCGCGATGGAGTCGGTGGCCGACCTGATCGCCGCCGGGCACGAGGTCGTGATCACCCACGGCAACGGCCCCCAGGTCGGCAACCTGCTGGTCAAGAACGAGCTCGCCGCCACCGTCGTCCCGCCGGTCTCCCTGGACTGGTGCGGGGCCCAGACGCAGGCGACGATCGGCTTCACCGTGCTCAACACCCTCGAGGCCAGCCTCGCCCGCCGCGGGGTCGAGCGCCCCGTCGCCGCCATCGTCACGCGCACCCGGGTCGACGCCGACGACCCCGGCTTCGCCCACCCCACCAAGCCGGTCGGCCGGTACCTGCCGTACGAGCAGGCCCGGCCGCTGATCGAGCACGGCCAGCTGTGGGAGGACCGCGGCGAGAAGGGCTGGCGGCGCATCGTCGCCTCGCCCGAGCCGCGCGAGGTGCTCGAGACCGGCACCCTGCTCACCCTCATCGAGGCCGGCTACGTCGTCGTCGCGGCCGGTGGCGGCGGCATCCCGGTGGTCCGCACGGAGGACGGGACGGTGCGCGGCGTCGAGGCGGTCATCGACAAGGACCTCACCGCGGCGCTGCTGGCCCGGTCGGTGCACGCCGACGTGCTCGTCATCGCCACCGACGTCGACCACGCGATCAAGGGCTGGGGCACCCCGCAGGCCGAGGAGATCGGCGTGGTCAGCCTGGAGCAGATGCGCGAGATCGCCGGCGAGGGCCACTTCGCCAGCGGCTCGATGGGCCCCAAGGTCGAGGCCACGATGCGCTTCGTCGAGTCCGGCGGCCCGCGCGCGGTCATCACCGCGCTGGAGCAGATCGACAAGGCCGTGACCGGGAGCTACGGGACGGTCATCGAGGGCCGCCCCGCCCACCAGCAGAACCCCACATCGCAGAACCCCACCGAGAACGAAGGGTGACACCCGTGCCTGATGCCATTGAGGTCCGCAAGGTCCCGATCCACAGCGTGGCCGACGCCTCCGAGCTGGCCAAGCTCATCGATGACGGCGTGATGGAGGCCGACCGCGTCATCGCCATCATCGGCAAGAC
>DASSPC010000058.1:0-22280 GCA_035699865.1 Oryzihumus sp.
GAGCAGGGCCGCCAGCGCCCCGAGGTCCGCGTCCTCGGGCAGCGGGTGGCTCATCACCCGGCAGAGGTTGACCTGGTAGACGTCGCCCGCGGCCACGTGCCGCCGGATGGAGCGCACGCCCTCCCGGTATGCCGTCCCGTCCAGGGTCGTCTGCCACTCCCCCTCCAGCGGCGACCAGTCCGCGCACGACGCGGCCCACGGCATACCCGTGGTGCGGCGCACGTCGGCGAAGCGGACACAGGTGGCCTCCCCCTCGAAGGTGACCACGACGGCCCAGAAGCCGCCCTCGTCGAGGCAGGCCAGGTCGTGCCGCACGTCGAGGACCCCCCTGGCCTCCCGGTCGGTGAAGCGGGCGAGGTCCACGCGGCGATCATAGGTTCCCGGCCGGCAGGCCCCGCACAGGATGGGCCCCGGTCGCCGCGACCGGGGCCCGTCCCCTCCCTGCGCCCAGCTACGGGACGCTCAGCCCTGGGACCGCAGGATCCCGAGCAGGCCGTGTGCCTCGCCGCCCGGGCCGGCGCTGAACCACACGTCGCTCCTGGCTCCCGCGGTGCCGTTGCCGGGCAGCAGGCCCCACAGACCGTCGATCACCAGCGGGGTGCCGTTCGAGCCGCGCAGGGTCGCCTCGAGGTGGCCGGTGCGCGGGTCCACCGCGTGGATGCGCCCGTCGCCGAAGTTGCCCACGAGCAGGTCACCGGCCAGCGAGCCGAAGCCGGCCGGGGCGATGGCCATCCCCCACGGGGAGTTCAGGAACCCGCGGTGCAGCAGCTGCCGCACGAAGTGGCCGGAGCGGTCGTAGACGTTGACGAAGCCGTTGCCGGCACCGGCCACGTCGTCGTGGCGGGCACTGTCCTGCTTGGCGTAGCTGACGTAGACCCGACCGCCCAGGACCGCGACGTTGAACGGGGCGTACCCGGCGGGCACACCGACCGACGTGAACTGGCCGGCGGCCGCGACCTTGTGGAAGACACCGTCGTAGACGTCCACCCGTCCCGAGTGGAAGTTGGCCAGGAGCAGCACCGGGTGACCCGGTCGCTGCAGCAGCGCGATGCCCTTCCAGACCGTGTTGGCCGGGTGGGCGACCTCCACCGCGTGCGAGGTGTCCCCGGTGAGGTTCCAGGCCGACAGGTCGCCGCCCTCCCCGGCGAAGACGAACCGGGCCGGGCCGGAGCGGCCACCGCCGTGCAGCACGAAGGAGGTGGTGGGGTTGAACAGGTTCCCGGTGGGCGCGCCGCCGGGGATGCTCACGGTCAGCGGGACCTTGGACACCGACCTGCCGGGCTGGGCGCCGGTGTAGACCGTGGCGCGGTCGCTGCCGTTGTCCGACACCCAGATCGGCGTGGTCGGCCCGGCCGACAGGCCCCACGCGTTGACGAGGTTGTGGTCGGTGAGGCGCGCGTGGCCGGAGGTGTCGGCGACGAGGTTCAGCTGGCGGAAGCGGTCGGTGGGCGCGCTGGCGTGGGCCACGGGCAGCGCCGTCGTGGCCAGGGCCAGGGCGAGGGCGCCGGCGGCCACGACGGCACGCCGGGCCGGCACGGACCCACGCAGGGTCCAGGGGCTCGACAACATGGGGGCCTCCCTCGAGAAGCGGTGGGGGCACGCGCCTCCGTGGCGCGACGCCATACCGGTAACCACGAGGCCTCGCCGGGGCCGGTTCACCCCGACGGGGCCGTACCCGGCTGCAGGGACCGCTCCGCGGTGACCCGGCCCAGACGGGCACCGCCCCGGCTCGGGGCCCGCGACCGGCCTGCGTCATCGCTCGCCCCTTTGCCGGAGCCGCCCCTCGCGAGTGCGGACGAGGATCGTCCCCGGATGACCCCCACCGGCCCGCCCGCGCCGGTCGGCCGCCGCACCAGGACCGGCGCCACAGGACCTCAGGCGGGAGCCCTCCCGGCCCGTCCGTCCCCGACGGGCTGCCCGTCATCCCCCGGAGGAGACCCATGAGTTCCCCACCATCCCTGCGGCGCCTGCGCTGGGCGCTGGCCGCCCTCTGCGCCCTGACCCTGGCCGTCGCCTTCACCGCGCCGGCGAGCGCCACCGGCGCCTCGACGTCCCACCCGCGCACCTGGCGGGTGTCCGTCGCGGCGGAGTCCCACGACATGGCCATCCAGACCATGGCGTTCATGCCCGGCACGATCTGGGTGAACGCCGGCGACAGCATCCTCTGGACCGTCCGAGCCGGCGAGATCCACACCGTCACGTTCCTCGCCTCCGGACAGAAGCTGCCGGAGTTCAACCCCTTCGACCCCATGCACGTGAAGCGGCAGGGCGGGAGCAGCTACGACGGCCACTCCTACTACAACTCCGGCCTCCTCTCGAACCAGGGCAGCGGCTCCGGGTTCCCGGCCGGCTCCACCTACACCCTGAAGTTCCCCAACACCGGCAACTTCACCTACTGGTGCCTCGTGCACGGCATGTTCATGAAGGGCACCGTCCACGTGCGCGCCGCCGGCACGAAGTACCCCTTCACCCAGGCCGACTACAACCGCAAGGCCGACCGCAAGAAGGCGGCCGACCTGCGTGACGGCCAGCGGCTGTGGAAGGACACCGCCGAGAAGGCCACCAACCACACCGTCTACGCCGGGGCCGACGACAAGGTCGCCATGGTCATGCGGTTCATCGACTCGCACGTCAAGGTCCACGTCGGTGACAGCGTGACGTTCAAGAACACCGGCATGATCGCGCCGCACACGATCACCTTCGGGCCGGAGCGGCCGAACATCTTCGTGCCCTACGGCGACCCGAAGCACTTTGCCGGAGGGCAGCTCAACTCCGGCATCCTGCTGCCCGGACACAACTTCACGGTCACCTTCACCAAGGCCGGGAAGTACCCCTTCATCTGTGGTCTGCACGACTTCCTGGGCATGGTCGGGACGGTGGTGGTCACCAGCTAGGCCAGCCCACCGCGCGACGGCGCGGGACGGGCCACGCCGGCCCGCTCCGCGCCGTCCTCACAACGGCCGGCCCCTGACGAGAGGGAGCTGTTACCCCGGCTTTACGGCGGTCGTGAGCCGCCGAAACACCCCGTCGCCAGCCTTGTCGCGTCCCCCTCCCCGGACCCGACAAGGATCCCCATGTCCGCTCCCACGCACCTGCCGGCGACCGGCGCCCACAGCCCCGGCTCCGACCCGACACCTGTCCACCACCGCTCGGGGCGCTGGCTCGAGCACTGGGACCCCGAGGACCCCACCTTCTGGCGCGGTGGTGGCCGGGCCATCGCCCACCGCAACCTCGCGCTGTCGGTCTACGCGGAGCTGCTCGGCTTCTGCATCTGGGCGCTGTGGAGCGTCGTCGTGCCGCTGCTGCCCGGGGCAGGCTTCGACCTGAGCCTCGACCAGCAGTTCTGGCTCATCGCGCTCCCCAGCCTGGTCGGGGCGACCCTGCGCATCCCCTACACGTTCGCCGTCCCGGTCCTCGGTGGCCGCAACTGGACCGCGGTCGCCGCCCTCCTCCTGCTGGTCCCGGCCAGTGCCCTGGCCTGGGCGGTGGCCCACCCGGCAACCCCGTTCGGCGTGCTCCTCCTGCTGGCGGCACTGGCCGGGCTCGGCGGGGGGAGCTTCGCCTCCTCGATGACCAACATCTCCTTCTTCTTCCCCGAGGCACAGAAGGGCAGGGCCCTGGGGCTCAACGCGGCGGGCGGCAACCTCGGCACCGGGCTCGTGCAGCTGGCCGTACCGGCACTGGTCACCGCCGGCGCCGGCCTGCACCTGGCCCGCGCGGGGCTCGTGTTCATCCCGTTGTCGCTGCTGGCGGCCCTGCTGGCCTGGCGGTTCATGGACAACCTCGGCACCGCGCGAGCGGACTACCGCAGCTTCGCGGCAGCCGCGCGCAACCGCCACACCTGGGTCATCTCGTTCCTGTACATCGGCACGTTCGGGTCCTTCATCGGCTACTCCGGCGCGTTCCCCACCCTGCTGAAGAGCCAGTTCCCCGAGGTCACCGGATCGATCGCGTTCGTCGGGGCGCTCGTCGGCGCGCTCACCCGCCCGGTCGGCGGCATGGTGGCCGACCGCCTGGGTGGCGCGCGGGTCACGCTGGGCGCCCTGACACTCCTGGCCGCCGGCGCTGTCGCAGCCGTGGCGGCCCTGCAGGCACACAGCTTCCCCCTCTTCTTCGGGGCGTTCATGGTGCTGTTCACCGCTGCCGGGATCGGCAACGGAGCGACCTACCGGATGATCCCGGCCGTCTTCCGGGCCGGCGTCGACGGCGAGCGCGAGCTGGCGCGGGCACGCAAGGCCGCAGCGGGCTGCATCGGCATCGCCGGCGCCGTGGGGGCGTTCGGGGGGTTCCTCATCCCCCGCGGCTTCGCGGCCGCCACGTCGACCTACGGCTCGCTGGTCCCCGCCCTGTGGGTGTTCGTCGCGGCCTACGCCACCATGGCCGCCACCACGTATGCCGTGTACCAGCGCCGCGGCTCGGCCCTCGCCTCGGCCGGGGTGTGAGGCGATGGACCTCGACCTGACCACCGGGAGCGCCCCGGACAGGGTCCCGGGCGGCACCGCCACGCACTGCCCGTACTGCGCGCTCCAGTGCGCCATGATGCTGCGCCCCGCCGCCGATGCACCCGTCGTGGTCCAGGGGCGGGACTTCCCCACCAACCGCGGTGGCCTGTGCCAGAAGGGCTGGACCGCAGCATCGGTGCTGACGGCCCCCGACCGGCTGACCACGCCCCTGGTGCGCAACGCCGCCGGCGACCTGGTGCCCGGCTCGTGGACGCTGGCCCTCGACCTCGTCGCGGACCGCCTCCGGGCCATCCGTCGCACTCACGGAGCGGACGCGGTGGCGGTCTTCGGCGGGGGCGGCCTCACCAACGAGAAGGCCTACCAGCTGGGCAAGTTCGCCCGGGTCGCGCTCGGCACCGCCAACATCGACTACAACGGCCGGTTCTGCATGGCCAGCGCTGCGGCCGCCGCCAACCGGTCCCTCGGAGTGGACCGCGGCCTGCCGTTCCCCCTGACCGACCTGGGCGGCGCCGATGCGGTCCTCCTGCTCGGCAGCAACCTGGCCGAGACGATGCCCCCGTCGGTGGCGCACCTGGCGGGCACCAGGGCCCGGGGTGGCCTGGTGGTCGTCGACCCACGCAGCAGCGCCACGGCCTCGCTTGCCGCCGACGGCCAGGGCATCCACCTGCAACCGGTGCCCGGCACCGACCTTGCCGTGCTGCTGGGGCTGCTCCATGTCGTGCTGGCCGAGGACCTCGCCGACACGGCATACCTCGGGGCACGCACCACCGGCCTGGACCGGCTGCGCCGCTCGGTCACCTGCTGGTGGCCGGAGCGTGCCGAACAGGTCACCGGCGTGCCCGCCGACCTGCTGCGCAGGACCGCGCGGCTGCTCGCCGCGGCGAGCCCGTCGCGTGGCGGCGCCGGGGCGTTCATCCTCACCGGCCGCGGCGTCGAGCAGTCCCGGCAGGGCACGGACACGGTGACCGCGGCGATCAACCTGGCCCTGGCACTCGGCCTGCCGGGCCGGCTCGGCAGCGGGTACGGCGCGCTGACCGGCCAGGGCAACGGCCAGGGCGGGCGCGAGCACGGCCAGAAGGCCGACCAGCTCCCCGGCTACCGGAGGATCGACGACCCCTCGGCCCGGGCCCACGTCGCTCGCATCTGGGGCGTCGACCCCGACTCGCTGCCCGGTCCGGGGCGGCCGGCGGTCGAGCTGCTGGCCTCCCTCGGGCGCCCCGGGGGTCCGCGCGCCCTGCTGGTGCACGGGGCCAACCCCGTGGTCAGCGCTCCCCGCGCCGTCGCGGTCCGCGAGCGCCTCGCCTCGCTCGACCTCCTGGTGGTCTGCGACGTCGTGCCGTCCGAGACGGCCGCGATGGCGGACGTGGTGCTCCCCGTGACCCAGTGGGCCGAGGAGGAGGGCACGATGACCTCCCTGGAAGGTCGGGTGATCCGGCGCCGCCAGGGCGCGGAGGCGCCGGACGGCGTGCGGTCGGAGCTGTGGGTGTGGTCCGAGCTCGCGCGCCGTCTGGCCGCACCGGGCACGTGGAGCACGGTCCCCTCCGAGGTGTTCGCCGAGCTCGCGGCGGCCAGCGCCGGCGGTCGCGCCGACTACAGCGGTCTCAGCCACGACCGGCTGGACGCCGAGCCCGGCCTGTTCTGGCCCTGCCCTGCCCCGGCCGCCGGCAGGGCCCCCCACCCGGGCACCCCGCGGTTGTTCCTCGACGCCTTCCCCACCCCCGACGGGCGGGCCTGCCTCGTCCCCGTGGACCACCGGGGGCCCGACGACCACGTCAGGCCTGCCGCTCCCACGTGGTTGGTCACCGGCCGCGTGCTGCAGCACTACCAGTCCGGGGCGCAGACGCGCCGCGTCCCCGAGCTCTCAGGTGTCGCCCCGGGCCCGTTCGTCGAGATCCACCCCCTGCTGGCCCAGCGCCTGGGCGTCGCCGACGGCGCGCCGGTGTGCCTGGAGAGCGACCGCGGACAGGTGACGGCGCCGGCCCGGCTCACCGAGCGCGTCCGCCCGGACACCGTGTTCATGCCCTTCCACTGGCCCGGCCAGGGCAGCGTCAACCGGGTCACCAACGACGCGACCGACCCCGTCTCGGGCATGCCCGAGCTGAAGGTCTGCGCGGTCCGTGTGTCCCCGGCCGCGCGCCGCGAGGACACCGGGGAGGACGCGTGACCCGGTTGGTCGTGGTCGGCAACGGCATGGTGGGTGCGCGGTTCGTGGAGGACCTGCTCGCGGGGGACGCCCTCGGGCGCTTCCAGGTCACGGTGCTGGGCGCGGAGGCGTGCGAGCCGTACAACCGGGTGCTCCTCAGCGAGGTGGTCTCCGGCGCCCACGACCTGGGGTCGTTGGCCCTCCCCTCCCCGCGGCACGCACGGTTGCGGGTGCACCGCGGGGACGCTGCCACGTGGGTCGACCGCGAGGACCGGGTCGTCGGGACGCGGGAGGGCAGGCGCACCCGCTACGACCTGCTGGTGCTGGCCACCGGGGCCAGAGCGCGGGTCCCCGAGATCCCCGGGCTCGGCACCGAGCTGCCCGCCGGGGTCCACCCGCTGCGCACCATCGACGACGCCCGCGAGATCGTGGCGGCCACCCTCAACGCCCGCAGCGCGGCCGTGCTCGGGGCCGGGGTGCTCGGCCTGGAGGCGGCCTCGGGACTGGCCCGGCGGGGGCTGTCGGTGACGGTGGTCCACCCGGCTCCCGGGCTGATGGACAGGCAGCTCGACGCCGAGGCCAGCCGCGTGGTCGAGGCCGCCATGACCCGCATGGGCATCGGACAGCGGGTGGGTGTCGGCGCTGCGGCCGCGCTGGTCCGGGACGGCCGGTTCCAGGGCCTGCGCCTCACCAGCGGTGAGGTCCTGCGTGCGGACCTGCTCGTCGTCGCGGCCGGCACCGTCCCGGACACCGACCTCGCCGCCTCGGCCGGGCTGCGCACCGACCGCGGGGTCGTGGTCAACCCGCGGCTCGAGACCAACGACCGCCGGGTGCACGCCATCGGGGACTGCGCGCAGCCGCCTGAAGGCGGCACCGGGCTGGTCGCCCAGGGCTGGGACCAGGCCCGCCGGCTCGCGGCGCACCTCACCGGATCGGGCCTGCTCGAGCGCACCCCCGACACGGGCCCGGCGGACGTGGTGCGGCTCAAGGCCTCTGGCCTCGACGTCGTGACCATGGGCATCTGCGGGTCCCGGCGTGAGGATGACCCGCGCCGGCGCACGGTGCGGCTCACCGACCCCGACCGCGGCCGCCACGTGGAGGTGGTCGTCAGCGACGAGCGGCTCGTGGGCGCCACCTGCGTGGGCGCCCCGGACGTGGCGGCTGACCTCGTCGCGGCCTACACGCGACGGACCCCGGTGCCGGTCGACCCGGCATACCTCCTCCTGCCCTCCCTGCCCTCCCGCGACGGCGCGGCCGGCGCGGAGCCCGCCTCGCTGCCGGCCCAGGCCACCGTGTGCCGCTGCAACGGGGTGTCCAAGGCCGACATCGTCGCCGGGCACGCCGCGGGCGCGACCACAGCCGAGGCGGTCGCCACGGCCACCCGGGCCACGACCGGCTGCGGCGGCTGCCTCGAGGAGGTGTGCCGGCTGCTGGCCTGGCTCGACGGGACCGGCCCGGACAGGCTCGCCGCGGCGCCCGGCCGCACGCCGGGAGAACCAGTCCTCACACGTGGCACGACCGGACCGTGACACCGCATTTACGCCCGGGAAACACCGGCTGCACGCCCCCGAAACCCCCGATCCCTAGGTTCACCGACATGCCCCAGACGCCCCCGCACCAGCGCCACCTCGTCGTCATCGGTGGCGGCATGGTGGCCCAGCGCCTCGTCGAGGCCCTGCGCCAGCGCGACACCGCCAGCGCCTGGCGGGTGACGGTCCTCTCCGAGGAACCGCACCTGCCCTACGACCGGGTCGCCCTGACGAGCTTCTTCAGCGGCCGCGACGCCGCCGGCCTCGCGCTCGGCGACCCGGGGCTGTGGGACGACCCCCACGTCACCCTCACCCGCGGCGAGGGTGCCAGCACGATCGACCGCGCGGCCCGCACGGTGGGCACGACCTCCGGGCGGCTGCTGCACTACGACGAGCTGGTGCTGGCCATGGGCTCGTGCCCGTTCGTGCCCCCCATTGCCGGCGCGGACCTGCCCGGGGTCTTCGTCTACCGGACGCTCGACGACGTCGCCGCCCTGCAGCGGTGGGTCGGCGTCAGGGCGAACCGGACCGGGCGCCAGGTGCGCGGCGCCGTCGTCGGCGGTGGCCTGCTCGGGCTCGAGGCGGCCGGCGCGCTGCAGTCGATGGGCGTCCACAGCACCGTGGTCGAGTTCGCCCCGCGGCTCATGGCGGTCCAGGTCGACGAGGGTGGCGGCCAGGCGCTGGGCCGCATCGTCGAGGGCCTGGGCATCGACGTCCGCACGGGCGCCGCGACCGAGGGCCTCGTCGCCGGGCCGGGGGGAGACGTGGCCCGCCTGTGCCTCGCCGACGGCGGTGCGATCGATGTGGACGTGGTGGTCATGGCTGCCGGGGTCCGGCCCCGTGACGAGCTGGCCCGCGCCGCCGGCCTGCCCGTCGGCGACCGCGGCGGGGTTCTCGTCGACGACGCCTGCCGCACGGCGGACCCGAGGGTGTCCGCGGTCGGCGAGGTCGCCTGCATCGAGGGCCGCACGCTGGGCCTCGTCGCCCCGGGCTACGCCATGGCGGAGGTGGTCGCGGACCGCCTGCTGGGCGGCAGCGCCACCTTCCCGGGGGCCGACCTGTCCACCAAGCTCAAGCTGCTCGGCGTCGACGTGGCCTCCTTCGGTGACGCGTTCGCCGCCACCCCCGGTGCCCTGGAGGTGGTGTATGCCGACCCGTCGGCCGCGGTGTACAAGAAGCTCGTCGTCAGCGACGACGCCCGGGTGCTGCTGGGCGGCATCCTCGTCGGGGACGCCTCGGCGTGGGCAGCGCTGCGGCCACTGGTCGGGCGGCCACTGGGTGGCGACCCGGCGGCATACCTCCTGCCCGAGGGCGCCGCTCCGTCCGGCGGCGACCTGCCCGGGGACGCGCTCGTCTGCTCCTGCAACAACGTGACGGCGCACGAGATCCGTTGTGCCGTGAGCGAGTCCGGCTGCTCCGACGTGGCGTCGGTCAAGGGCTGCACCCGGGCGGGGACGAGCTGCGGGTCCTGCCTGCCGCTCGTCAAGCGGCTGGTCGGGTCCGAGCTGGAGGCGGCCGGCGTCACCGTAGGCAGCGACCTGTGCGAGCACTTCGAGCTCTCCCGCCCCCAGCTGTTCGACGCGGTGCGGGTCACGGGCCTGCGGACCTTCAGCGAGATCATCGAGCGTCACGGTCGGGGCCGCGGATGCGACATCTGCAAGCCCGTGGTCGGCTCGATCCTGGCCTCCCTCGGGGCCGGGCACATCCTCGACGGCGAGCGCGCCAGCCTGCAGGACACCAACGACCACGTCATGGCCAACCTGCAGAAGGACGGCTCCTACTCGGTGGTGCCACGCGTCCCGGGCGGGGAGATCACTCCCGAGGGCCTCATCGCCATCGGCGAGGTCGCCAGAGACTTCGGCCTCTACACCAAGATCACCGGAGGCCAGCGGATCGACCTCTTCGGGGTGCGCCTGGAGCAGCTCCCGCTCGTCTGGCGCCGGCTGGTTGACGCCGGGTTCGAGTCCGGCCACGCCTACGGCAAGTCGCTGCGGACGGTGAAGTCGTGCGTGGGGTCGACGTGGTGCCGGTACGGCGTGCAGGACTCGGTGGGCCTGGCCATCGCGCTCGAGCTGCGGTACCGGGGGCTGCGGTCGCCGCACAAGCTCAAGCTCGGGGTCTCCGGGTGCGCCCGGGAGTGCGCCGAGGCCCGCGGCAAGGACGTCGGCGTCATCGCCACGGACAACGGCTGGAACCTGTATGTCGGGGGCAACGGCGGCTTCACGCCCCGGCACGCGGTGCTGCTCGCCGAGGACCTCGACACCGACCGGCTCGTGCGGACGATCGACCGGTTCCTCATGTACTACATCCGTACGGCCGACCGGTTGCAGCGGACGGCCGCCTGGCTCGAGGAGGTCGACGGTGGGCTCGACGCGGTCCGCGCGGTGGTGCTGGAGGACAGCCTCGGCATCGCTGCGGACCTCGACGCGGCGATGGCCGCCCACGTCGACTCCTACGCGGACGAGTGGGCCGCGGTGCTCGCCGACCCCGGGAAGCTGCGCCGCTTCGGCTCGTTCGTCAACGCCCCCGACCAGCCTGACTCCTCCCTGGCCTACGTCAGCGAGCGCGGCCAGGCCCGCCCCGCCACCGCCGAGGACCGGCGCCGCGGGGTCCTGATCGCCGGATCGACCCTGGAGGTTCGCCGATGACCGCCACCTTCGCCCCTGACGGCGCCCCCAGCAGCGCCCCCACCCGGCCCGAGCCGCCCGAGGAGAAGATCGAGGAGACGTTCGAGCCGGTGTGCCCCCTCCACGACCTGCCGATCGAGCGAGGGGTGGCCGCCCTCGTCGGCGGCGAGCAGGTGGCGCTGTTCCGGACCCACGACGACGCGGTCTTCGCGGTGCAGCAGCTGGACCCCTACTGCGGGGCGCACGTCATCTCCCGCGGGATCGTCGGCACACGTGGGGCGGTGCCGACCGTGGCCTCGCCGATGTACAAGCAGGTGTTCGACCTGCGCAGCGGCGAGTGCCTCGACCCCGTGGGCCGCGAGCCCCTGGCCTTGCGGACGTGGCCGGTACTGGTCCGCGCCGGGGTGGTGCACGTCGGTCGGACGCGGGTGGCGAGGGCTCAGGCGGCATGACGACCCTCCTCGGACTCGACGTCACCGGCCGGCCGGTCCTCGTCGCCGGCGGCGGGCCGGTGGCGGCGCGGCGGGCCGGGGCTCTGGCCGCGGACGGTGCGCTGGTCACCGTGGTCGCGCCGCAGCTGTGCGAGGACCTGCGCGACCTCGTCACCTCCGGGGTGGCGGCCTGGGCCGAGCGGGAGGTGGCCGAGACGGACCTCGACGGGACCTGGCTCGTGCACGCCGCGACCGACGACTCCGAGGTGAACGCCGCCCTGTGTGCCTGGGCGAGCGCCCGGCGGGTCTGGAGCGTCAATGCCGGGGACGGGGCCCGGGGCACGGCCAGGACGCCGGCGACCACGGTGCACGCCGGGCTCGCCGTCGGGGTCGTCTCCACCGGCCGTCCGGACCCGGCCCGTGTGGCCGCGGTCCGCGACGCGCTCGACCTGACGCTCGCGTCCGGCCGGGTCGACCTGCGAGCCCGCCGACCGGGCGGCGATGACGGGGCCGGTGGCGGCGTCCGCCTGCTGACGGGCCGGACGTGAGCGCCCGCCTTGGCCAGGTGCTCGCCGGCTGTGTCGTGCTCATCACCGCCGACCGGCGCTCGGGCGAGCTCGCCTCGGCACTGACACGACGCGGCGCCAGCGTCCGCCACGCGCCTGCCCTGAGCATCGTCCCCCACGAGCACGACGACGAGCTGCTGCACCAGACCCGCCGGCTCGTGCAGCACCCGCCGGACACAGTCGTCATCACGACCGGCATCGGGCTGCGCGGCTGGGTCGAGGCCGCCGACGCGGCGGGTCTGGCCGACGAGCTGCTGTCCGTGCTGGCCGGCTGCCGGATCGTCGCCCGGGGCCCCAAGGCCTGCGGTGCCATCCAGGCAGCGGGGCTCAAGGCCGACTGGGTTGCCGAGTCGGAGACCTCGGCCGAGGTCCTGCAGACCTTGCTGACGGACGGCGTCAGCGGGCAGCACATCGCGATCCAGCACCATGGCGCCGGCGCGGACGGTCTTGACGCCGAGCTCGCCGCGGCGGGTGCCGAGGTGACGAGCCTTGTTGTCTACCGCTGGGGGCCACCCCCCGACCCGGCGGCGCTGGCCGCCTCCGTCGTCGCAGCCGCCGGCGGAGGGTTCGACGCCGTGGCCTTCACCTCCGCGCCCGGCGCGCAAGCGTGGCTCGACTCCGCGGACGGTGCCGGCGTCGGAGCGGCGGTGGTGCGCCGCTTCGCGGCGGGCGAGATGGTCGCCGCCGCCGTCGGTCCGGTGACGGCGCGGCCCCTGGTGGCGCGCGGCATACAGCCGCTCGTGCCCGAGCGGGGCCGGCTCGGGGCACTGGTGCGCACCCTGGTGGGCCACTTCGAACAGGTCCGGACGTCGGCCGTCACCACCCCCGTGGGAAGCCTGCAGGTGCGCAGCACCGTCGCCCTGCTCGACGGGCACGTCCTGCCCGTGTCGCCGAGCGGCCTGGCGGTGCTGCGCCTGCTCGTGGACGCCCGCGGCGGTGTGGTGACCCGCGACCAGGTGCTTCGCGTGCTGCCCGGCGACTCCCGTGACCCGCATGCCGCCGAGGTGGCGGTCGCTCGCCTGCGGGAAGCCTGCGCCGACCGGTCACTCGTCCAGACCGTCGTGAAGCGCGGCTACCGGCTCGCCGTGACCTCCTGAGGGGACGGCGCGGGGGCGACGAGGTGTCCGCCGGCCACGACGTGAGCGGCCGCCATCCACGATCCGCCGGCCTCCGAACACCTCGTGGACCGGTCGTCCCCGGACCGGTCACCCGTCACGAGAGGACCACCTGATGAAGCTCCGTCGCCTGTCCGTCGCCCTGGCCGCGCTGCTGGCCCCGGTCGCCGCCGCCCCGGTCGCCTCGGCGGCCCCGGCCCACGCGGCCAACCCGTCCGGCACCCGCAGCCTGGCTGCCGTGCTGACGTCCCGCGGATACGCCTTCGACCACAACTGGCACGACTACGACATCCTCACCCACGCGGTCCTGGCGGTCCTCGCCGCCAAGCCCCACAGCCCCGTCACGGTGCTCACCGACGGGACCAGGCCGCTGACGGCCTTCCTGCCCGACGACCGCGCCTTCCGGCGGCTCGCGCAGGACCTCACCGGCCGGGAGCTGAGCAGCGAACAGGCCGTCTTCGACGCGCTGGTGCAGAAGGCCGGTGTCAACACCATCGAGTCGGTGCTGCTCTACCACGTCGTCCCGGGCGCCACCGTCGACGCGGCAACGGCACGCCACTCGGACGGCGCCAGGCTCGCCACCGCGCTGGGTGGCGCGACGGTGACCGTCGACGTGGACGGCCGCCGGATCTCGCTGGTGGACAAGGACCCGACCAGCGCCAACCCCGCGGTCACGGTGCCCGACATCAACGCTGGCAACCGGCAGATCGCGCACGGCATCAGTCGGGTCCTGCGGCCGCTCGACCTCTGAGCGCCGCGAAGCGGAGGGTGGCCGACACGGGGACGGCCACCCTTCCGGCGTGTGCGGACATCGGTCAGCTGCCGGGAACGGCCATCTCCCCCAGCTCGGACCAGTCGGTCCCCTCGACCGTGACGTTGACGATCTTCGGGGTGCGCACGAGGTAGGCGGGCAGCTCGGCCGTGGCCGTGCGGAAGTGCTCGCTCTGCACGTGCGCGCCGCCTGCGGCGTCGTCACGGAAGGCCTCGACCAGGACGTACTCCTGCGGGTCGTCGAGGCTGCGGGACCACTCGAACCACAGGCACCCCGGCTCCGCGCGCGTCGCCTGGGTGAACCCCTGCGAGATCCGGGGCCAGTCGTCCGCGTGCTCGGGCTTGATCTGGAACTTGGCGGTGATGAAGATCAACGGACTCCTCCTCCTGTGGGACCGTGCCGGGACTCCTCCATGCCGGCCCTGCCGAGATCCTGCTGCGGATCCGGGGGCGTGGCCACCCGGCGTACCCACCGGCCACCCTGCGAGCGCAGCAGGGTGACGAGGTCCTCCCCCCGCCTGCCGTAGGCCGGCTCACCCTGCTCCGTCACCCGGCATAGACAGTTCGGATGAGCCCGGGGCCCCGAACCGCGAGTACCACAGGTCACAGGGGATGCACAGGTTCTGCGGGCGAGGAGGGCGGCATGACGACCGAGACCAGCAACGGACACGTGGGGGACCCCCCGGTCATCCTGTCGGCCGAGGGACTGCGCAAGAGCTACGGCACCCACCAGGCGTTGAAGAACCTCTCGTTCACCCTCCGCGCCGGACGGGTGCTCGGCTTCCTCGGCCCGAACGGGGCGGGCAAGACGACCTCCATCCGGATCCTCACGACCATCCTCCCGCCGTCCTCGGGGCGCTTCGTCGTCGACGGGGTCACCTCGGACCACCCCGTGCAGATCCGGCGCAGGATCGGCGTCCTGCCCGAAGGGCTGGGGTTCCCCCGGCAGCTGACCGGCGCGCGGTACCTCACCTACTACGGCCAGCTGTTCGGCAGCTCCTCACCCGAGGCCCGCAGCACTGCCGAGGCGTTGTTGCAGGAGGTCGGGCTGCAGAACCGGGGCCACTCCCCCATCGGCTCCTACAGCCATGGCATGCGCCAGCGGCTCGGCATCGCCCGCGCCCTCGTGAACGACCCCGCCGTGCTGTTCTTCGACGAGCCCACGCTGGGCCTGGACCCGCGCGGGCAGCGGGAGCTGCTCACGATGGTGCAGGGGATCGCCCGGGACCGGGGCAAGGGCGTCGTGCTCTCGAGCCACCTGCTCGCAGAGATCGAGGGCGTCTGCGACGACGTCGTCATCATGAACGCCGGGGAGGTCGTGGCCCGGGGAACCGTCGCCGAGGTGATCGGCCAGGCCAGTCAGCGCAGCGGCGTCGCGCTGCGGGTGCGCGTCCCCGTCGCCGAGGTGCCGGCCGCCTGCGGCCTGATCGCGGGGCTGCCGAGCGTCCGGGCTGCCACGCCGGATGACTCCACCGGCTGGATCGGCGTGGAGCTGCGGCCGCTCAACGGTGACGCAGCAGCGGACCCGCGGCTGGTCAACATGATGCTCGAGCCGCTCCTCCGCGCGGACGTGCCCATCCTCGGGCTGGACGCCGGCAGCGGACGCCTGGAGGACGTGTTCCTGCAGCTGACTGCCGAGGCGATCCGGTGACCGCCGGGACGGTCGCCGCCCCGCTGGCGCCCGCCCGCCGGTCGACCGCGCCAGTCTGGTGGCTCGTGCTGAAGCAGGAGCTCACCGAGCTGTGGATGGGCGGACGGGTGCTGACCTACCTGGTGCTGTTCAGCCTGCTCATGTCACTGACGGCGTTCCTGCTCGCCACCAACACCGAGCTCAACCTGCTCCCGCTGCGGCAGACGATCGTCGTGGCCGTCACCTCGGCGCTCACCTTCGGGCTGTTCATCGGCCTGGCCGTCGCCGCCGAGAGCATCAGCGGCGAGCGCGAACGAGCCACGCTGGAGCCGTTGCTGCTCACCCCGTGCAGCCCCCGGCAGGTCGTGGCCGGCAAGTTCCTCTCGGCCCTCTCACCGTGGCCGGGGGCCATGGTCCTGACGCTGCCCTACCTCGTGGTGCTGGCACAGGGGCACGCGGTGCTGGGGTCGGCGCTGGTCTGGGGCGGCGTCGTCGGGACGCTGCTCGCTGCCATGTTCGTCGGCTTCTCGCTCATCGTGAGCATCTGGTCCGACTCCAGCAGGGTGAGCCTGTTCATCTGCCTGCTCGTGTATGCCGCCTCGCTCATCCCGGCCCAGCTGCCCACCGAGTTCCTCAGGTCGCCGGCCGGCGTGGTGCTCACCCTGATCGACCCCGTGGAGTCGGCCAGCGAGTTCCTCGACCGGGTCGTCGGGTCAGGCCAGCCGCTGTCGCAGGCATGGCCCTTCCTGGCCTCCCCCGTCGCGGCGACGCTGATCACCCTCGCCGTGCTGTTCGGCTGGGCCGCGCCACGGCTGCGCCTGATGGCCCGCGCATGACCACCGCAGGGATCACCCCAGCCCACCCGACCCCGCCCGGCCCCAGCCAGGGCCCGACCACCCAGGAGGCGCCGTGAGCATCGCCCAGGACCTGCCGGTAGCACCGGCGCACCGGACCACCCGCCGCGCCGCGCCCGTGTGGTGGCTGGTCTTCCGTCGGGAGTTCGTCGACCTGTGGACCGGAGGGCGCGTGCTCGTGCTCCTGGTGCTGTTCAGCCTGATCATGTCGGTCACGTCGGTGCTGCGGCAGCTGGAGAGCCAGCTCAGCCTGATCCCGCCCGTGGAGATGGTGTTCCTCACCGTCCTGAGCAGCATCACCTTCGGGCTGTTCGTCGGCCTGGTGATCGCGGCCGACTCCTTCAGCGGGGAGCGGGAGCGGGCAACCCTGGAGCCGCTGCTCCTGACCCCGGTCCGGCCGAGGCAGCTGGTGCTCGGCAAGTTCCTGGCCGCCCTCACGCCGTGGCCCCTGACCCTGCTGATCTCGGTGCCGTACGTCTGGGTGCTGGGCCAGGGCGACGACAGCATCAAGGAGGGGCTGCTCCTCGGCGCGATGCTCGGCGGCCTGCTCTCCATCGCCTTCACCGGGCTGGCGATGGTGATCAGCATCTGGTCGCGGTCCAACCGCACCAGCCTGTTCGCCAGCCTGCTGGTCTACCTCATCTTCCTCATCCCCACGCAGTGGCCCGGCAGCGCGCAGAAGGGCGACCTCGGCTACCTGGTCCAGCAGCTCAACCCACTGCAGGCCTCCAGCGAGTTCCTCGAGAAGGTCATCGTCAACAACCGGACCGTGGCGGAGAAGATGCCCTACCTCATGGCCGCGATCTACGCCGCCGCCGGCGTCCTCGTCGTGCTCATGCTGGTCGCCGCACCCCGTCTCCGGCTCGACGTGGAGACCTCCCGGCCGGGCCGGTCGCGATGGCACCGGGGCCCGCGCTCCGAGGCGCTGGCCGGGCCGGCGCTCGTCCTGGCCCTGCTGTCGGTCCCCGCGGTCGGCGTGGGCTCGGCCGCGGCGGCAGCGCCGGCCGCCTCCGGAGGGGACAGCGGGCTGGGCATCACCACGGACCTGGGCTACAGGACCGTCAACGCCGGCGACAAGATCACCTTCACCACCGTGGTCACCAACACCGGCTCGGGCACCTCCCCCGAGCTCAGCGTCGCGATGAACATCGTCAAGACGACCCAGGGCGAGCCGGTGGACCCCGAGGACTGGTCGCCCGAGCGCACCCAGACGGTCGACCCGCTGGCGGCCGGCGAGCAGGCCAAGCAGGACTGGCAGGTCAACGCCATCCTCGAGGGCGACTACATGGTCTACCTGACCGTGATCCCCAAGCCGGCCGGCGCGGACTCCACGGCGACCCCGGTCGCCAGCCCCGGCATCCACCTGACCGTCAAGGCGTTCGAGAAGAGCAACCCCGGTGGCGTGCTCCCCGTGGCGATCGCGACACCTGTGGCCATGGCGGCCATCGCCATGGTGCCCTGGTGGCGCCGGCGCAGGCGGGAGTCGGCCGGGCCCACGGAGGGCTGAGCGACGGTATGCCGGGTACGGCCGTCCGCACCCGGCATGCCAGGCTCAGCTCGGTCGGACCAGTCGTGCGTCCGGGACCACCGCGACGCCGAGGATCTCGATCATCGCCTCCGGCTGCCAGAGGGCGGTGGTCCCGATGCCGGCCATGGCGGGGTAGACCGGGCCCGCCAGCTCGCGCCAGACCTCTCCGATCTCCCCACCGTGGGCCTGGTAGTCCGGGATGTCGGTGAGGTAGATGGTGATGCTGACCAGGTCCTCCGGCCGGCCACCGACCTCGGACAGGGTGGTCAGGACGTTGGTGAAGGCCTGGCGGAACTGGGCGACGATCCCGCCGGGGACGATGCGCATGTCCGCGTCGAGCGCCGTCTGGCCCCCGAGGTAGAGCGTGTTGCCGCTCAACGTGCCGTGGGAGTAGCCGCGCGGGGCGGGCAGCGACGCGGGGTTCACCGGCACGGGGATGGCGCTGTCGGTCACGGTGTCTCCTGCGGGCTCTCGGGCGGTTTCCCGGGCGGGGCCCCGGGGCGGGGCCGCCAGCGTAGCGTCCATTGACATTGCTTCAACGGTCGTTACGATCCGAGAACATCCAGCGGCAACGAGGCCGCCCGGAGGACGTGTCGAGGCACCGGCACGGCGAGGAGCCATCCATGGAACCGGACTTCGGCAGGTACGTCCTCGAGGGCGACAACTCGATGTATGCCACGGACAGCGGGCTCGTCGTCCCGGTCGTCACCCGCGCCGGGCACGAGCCGGGAGAGACCGGTCAGTCGGCCGGCGCCTCGCGGATCTCCGGCGTGAGCATCCAGCACACCCCGGCCACGCGGATCTGGTTCGGGAAGGTGAGCAACGAGGCGGGCTACCGCTCGGTGCCCCACCACCACGGCGAGGCCGAGACCGGGGGCTACGTGCTGTCCGGCCGTGCCCGCATCTACTTCGGCCCCGACTTCGCCGACTACCTCGACATGGAGGAGGGCGACTGGGTCTTCGTGCCGCCGTTCCTGCCCCACGTCGAGTGCAACATCGACCGCAACCGGCCACTCACCTGGATGACGACGCGGACCCCGGAGAACATCGTCGTCAACCTGCCCGACGTGGCCGACGCCGACCTGCGCGACTGGATGGACCGGCCGTGACGTCCGCAGCACCCCCGCTGACCTCCTCGCTGTTCACCGCAGCCGCAACCCTGACCGCGGTCGAGCCGGAGCACTTCGACCTGGCCTTCACGGCGACCACCCAGGCGTGCCCGTGGCCCAAGGCGTACGGCGGCGACCTGGTCGCCCAGGCGGCGGTGGCAGCCATGCGGTCGGTGACCGACGGCAAGGCCCTGCACTCGATGCACTCCTACTTCCTGCGGCCGGTCGACATCGGTGCGGACGTGCGCTACGAGGTGGAGGTCCTGCGGGACGGCCGGGGCTACAGCACCCGCCAGGTTCGCGGCTTCCAGAACGGCAAGCCGGTGTACGTGTGCCTGGCCAGCTTCGCGGCGGGTGAGCCCGGGGGGACGTATGCCGTGGAGTACCCCGCCGAGGTCCCGCACCCGGACGAGCTCCCCAGCAGCGCGGCATACCTGCAGGACCGCAGCGGCGGGACCATGACCGAGGAGTCGAGGGCGTACTGGTCCGGCGGGCGCAGCTTCGACATGCGCCACGTGCCCGGACCGCTCTACCTGACCGTGGACGGGCACCGGAGGCCGCACCAGGCGGTCTGGGTGCGGCCGTTCGACGCCCTGCGGCCGGTCGACGGCCTGTCCGACGCCCAACGGGACCTGGCCGCGCTGGCGTACGTGTGCGACTACACGATCCTCGAGCCGGTGCTGCGGGTGCTCGGCCTCGCCTGGGCCCAGCCGGGGCTCGTCACCGCGAGCCTCGACCACGCGATGTGGTTCCACCGGTCCGGCGCCACCGACGGCTGGGTCCTCTACACCCAGGAGGCGCTGGCCGCCGAGAACGGCCGGGGCGTGGCCACCGGGCGGCTCTTCGGCTCCGACCACACCCACCTGGCGACCGTCGTCCAGGAAGGCATGCTCCGTCCCGGCTCAGGAGGCAGGTCATGAGCACGCTCTCGCCGTCCGCCCACGTCGACACGTTCGCGCGGGACCACCTCCCGCCCCCGGACCAGTGGCCCGAGCTGGAGTTCACCACCGGGCTCCTGCAGTACCCTGCGCGCCTCAACGCCGCGACCGAGCTCATCGACGTCCCGGTCGCGACGTTCGGGGCGGACCGTCCGGCCCTGCGCACGCCGGACGGGGAGGTGTGGACCTACGGCGAGCTGCAGCGCCGCGCCAACCAGGTCGCCCAGGTGCTGGTCGAGGACCTCGGCCTCGTGCCGGGCAACCGGGTGCTGCTGCGCTCCCCCAACAACCCGTGGACCGTGGCCGCCTGGCTCGGCGTCCTCAAGGCTGGCGGGATCGTCGTCACCACGTTCGCCGCGCTCCGCGTGCGCGAGCTGACGCCCATCGCCGACAAGTGCCGGCCCAGCACCGCCCTCGTGGACCACCGCTTCGTCGACGAGGTCGAGGCCCTGCGCCGGGAGGCGGCACCCGAGCTGCGCGTCGTGACCTTCGGCGCCGACGACGCCGAGGACCTGATCACCCGCGCCTCGGCGAAGTCGGGGGTCTTCGACAACGTGGCGACGGCAGCGGACGACGTCGCCCTGTTCGGTCCGACGTCCGGCAGCACGGGCGTCCCGAAGGTCACCGTGCACTTCCACCGTGACCTGCTGTCCATCGACAACACCTTCGGCAAGGGCGTCCTGCGGCTGGTGCCCGAGGACGTCGTCGCCTGCAGCGCGCCGTTCGCGTTCACGTTCGGGCTGGGCATGCTGGTCGTCTTCCCGCTCCGGGCCGGCGCGTGCGCGTTGCTCACCGAGCAGGCGACCCCGGACCAGCTGGCCGACCTCGTCGCCGCCCACGGGGTGACGGTGCTCGCGACGGCCCCCACGGCATACCGGCGGATGCTGGCTGCGGGCAAGGCGGGGCAGCTGCGCGGCCTGCGCGCCGCGGTCAGCGCGGGCGAGCACATCACCGAGCAGACGTGGCAGCGGCTGCACGACGAGATCGGGCTCGACGTCATCGACGGCATCGGGGCCACCGAGCTGCTGCACATCTTCATCTCGGCGGCCGGTGAGGACATCCGGCCCGGGGCGACGGGCAGACCGGTGCCGGGCTACCGCGCCACGATCCTCGACGAGCTCGGCGCGGAGCTGCCCCCCGGGGCCGAGGGGCGCCTGGCGGTCATCGGGCCGGTGGGCTGCCGCTACCTCGACGACGAGCGCCAGCGCGACTACGTCGTCGGCGGCTGGAACCTCACGGGGGACACGTTCACCCGCGACGAGGACGGCTACTTCTACTACCGGGCCCGGACCGACAACATGATCATCTCCTCGGGCTACAACATCGCGGCGCCGGAGGTGGAGGCCGCCATCGACAGCCACCCCGACGTCGCGGAGTGTGCCGTCGTGGCGCGCCCCGACGCCGAGCGCGGCTCGGTGGTGTGCGCGTTCATCGTGCTGAGGGACGGCGTGGTCGGCGACGACGCCATGGCCACGCAGATCCAGGCCCACGTCAAGGCGCAGCTGGCGCCGTACAAGTACCCCCGCGACGTCCGGTTCACCGACGCGCTGCCGCGCAACCGGAGCGGCAAGCTCCAGCACTACGAGCTGCGCCGCCTGGTCCGGGAGGAAGCCGCCGCTGCGGGCGGCACCGGCGGGGCCGCCGGCGCGCCGGCACCGGACGTCCCGGTCGAGGCCTGAGGGGAGCGCCATGAGGATCGCCATCGCGGGCGGCGGCCCCGGAGGCCTGTACCTCGCCGCGCTGATGAAGCAGCTCGACCCGGCGCACGAGGTCACCGTCTGGGAGCGCAACGCCCCCGACGACACCTTCGGCTTCGGCGTGGTCTTCTCCGACGAGACCCTGGGCGGCATCGAGAGCGCCGACACCCTGATCTACGGCCGGATGGAGCGCCGGTTCGCCCGGTGGACCGACATCGACGTCGGCGCCTTCGGGCGCTCGTTCACCGTCGGTGGCCAGGGCTTCGCCGCCATGAGCCGCCAGGAGCTCCTCCAGATCCTGCAGGAGCGGGCCAGCGAGCTCGGGGTGCTGGTCCACTACCGGACGCCGGCACCCGACGTGGCCCAGCTGCGCGCCGCGCACGACCTGGTGGTCGCCGCGGACGGGCTCAACTCGACGGTCCGTGACGCCGGTGCCGACGCGTTCCAGCCCACCCTGGACCGCCGCCGCAACAAGTACATCTGGCTGGGCACCGACCTGGTGTTCGAGGCGTTCCAGTTCTTCGTCAAGCAGACGGAGTGGGGCACCATGCAGATCCACGGCTACCCCTACTCCGACACGGGCTCGACGTTCATCGTCGAGATGCACGAGGACGTCTGGCGGCGGGCCGGGTTCGACCGGACCGAGCACGAGGCGTTCCCCCCGGGAGCCTCCGACGAGCACGCGGTGGAGCGGATCAGGGAGATCTTCCGGGACGAGCTCGAGGGCCACCGGGTCCTCACCAACAACTCGAAGTGGGTCAGCTTCCACACGGTCCGCAACGAGCGGTGGCACGACGGCAACGTCGTCCTGCTCGGCGACGCGGCGCACACCGCCCACTTCTCCATCGGCTCCGGGACCAAGCTCGCCATGGAGGACGC
>DASSPC010000059.1:0-4750 GCA_035699865.1 Oryzihumus sp.
CATGGCCGCGAGCGGGCTGCCCAGGTAGAGCGCGACGGGGATCGCCGCGCCGCCGACGAAGGCCGGCAGGGCCACGTGCCAGACGCGCTCGCGGGTGCGGTCGCCGTGACGGGCCCACAGCACCATGGCCACGGCGCCGACGACGTAGGGCACCGAGTTGATCAGCCCGCGCTCGAGGATCGAGTAGCTCGTGCCGAACTGCGTCTCGAAGCCCTTGATGATCGTGGGCAGGAAGAAGCCGAGCGCGTACAGGCCGTAGACCACCCCGAAGTAGACGAACGCCAGCGCCCAGACCTGGCCACTGGTCAGCGAACCGCGCAGCCCGACGTGGTACTCGCGCTGCTTGTCCGCGTCCTCGGCGTCCATCACGGTGGCCAGGGCCTCGCGCTCACCCGGCTCGAGCCAGGCCGCGTCCCGCGGCCGGTCGGTCAGGAACCACCACGTGACGACCCCGAGCACGACCGCCGGCACGCCCTCGAGCAGGAACATGAACCGCCAGCCGCTGAGGCCGAACAGGCCGTCGCCGGACTCGATGAGCAGCGAGGACAGCGGAGCACCGAGCGCGGAGGACAGCGGCACCGCCGCCATGAACAGGGCCGTGACCCGGGCCCGGTCGCGCTGGGGGAACCAGTAGGTCAGGTAGAGGATGATCCCGGGGAAGAAGCCCGCCTCGGCGATGCCGAGCAGGAAGCGGAGGGCCACCAGCGTGCTGGCGTTGGGCACGAACGCGATCGCCCCGGCGACCAGGCCCCAGGTCAGCATGATCCGGGCGATCCAGCGCCGCGCACCGAAGCGGTGCAGCGCCATGTTCGAGGGCACCTCGAGCAGCAGGTAGCCGATGAAGAACACCCCGGAGGCGAAACCGAACGCCGTTGCGCTCAGGCCCAGCTCGGCGTTCATGCCGTTGGGACCGGCGAAGGCGATGTTGGTGCGGTCGAGGTAGTTCACGAAGTAGAGCAGCGCCAGGTACGGCGTGAGGCGGCGGGCGACCTTGCGGGTCGCCGAACCCAGCAGGGCCTCGTGCGTCGTTGCGGTGGTCATCCTGCGGTCCTCCCTGCCCCTGGCCCCGCGTCGCCGGTCGAGCGGCTCAGCCCACGAGGTCGTCCACGTAGCACCATCTCCACGCCTCGCCCGGCTCGAAGCTGCGCACCACCGGGTGCCCGGTCTCGGTGAAGTGCCGTTCGGCGTGCCGGCCGACGGACGAGTCGCAGCAGCCGACCTTGCCACAGGTGAGGCACAGCCGCAGGTGCACGGGAGTCAGCCCCTCGCGCTCGCAGTCGGGGCAGCCGGCCGGGGTCTGGGGCTGGACGTGGATCCCGGAGTCGGCGAGGTGCTCGCAGGCGCCGCCGACGGGCTCAGGTGGCAGGAGCGGCTCGTCGCGCAGGTCCTGGGTGCGCCGCTCCACCCGGTCGAGCATCGACTCCTCGAGGTCGAGGGCGGCCATGACGTGCTCGAGCACCTCGTGGTCGGCGCGCCCGGAGTCCCGGATCTCCAGCACCGCCTCTCGCTCGGCGGACAGCATGGCCAGGCGCAGCCGGCGGTAGGTCTCGCTGGGAGTCTCCCGGTCCGAGTCCGGGCTGCCGAGCCGCTCCCAGACGATGTTGGTGCGGGAGTCCGCCCGTGCCCGGAGCACCTCGACCGTGTCGGCGTCTGTCTCCGCGGCGACGCGGTCGAGCTCCTCCAGCCCGGCCTTCACCGCGGTCTGCAGCACGGTGGCCTCCTGCAGCGCGTCCTCGCGCGGGTCGGGGCCGTGCACCCCGAGCCGGCGCGCCAGCCACGGCAGGGAGAACCCCTGGATCATCAGGGTCCCGCCGGTGACCACGAGCGCGGCGAGCACCAGCACCTCTCGGTGCGGGGTCCCCTGCGGCAGCACGAACGCCGCGGCCAGGGTCACCACGCCGCGCATCCCGGCCCACGACACGATGGCCGTGTGGGTCCACGGCGTCGAGCGGCCGAGGCGGTCCGGTCCGGGGCGGATGGCCAGATAGCGCGCGGGGAAGACCCACATCGGCCGCAGCACGATCACCGCGACGAGGACGGCCAGGCACGCGCCGGCGATCTGGCCCAGGCCGAGCGGGGAGTGGCGCACGTCCTCGAGCACCCAGCGCACCTGGAGCCCGATGACGAGGAAGACCACGTTCTCGAGCAGGAACTGGATGGTGGTCCAGTTGATCCGCTCGCTCAGCCGCGAGGAGGCGCTCTGCAGCACCGGCGCCTTGTGGCCCAGGAGCAGTCCGGCCACGACGACGGCAAGCACCCCGGAGGCGTGGATGGCCTCCGCCGGCAGGTAGGCGACGAACGGGGTCATGAACGACAGCGACGTGTCGAGCACGGAGTCGGTGACGTGTTTGCGCACGAGGCCGACCAGCGCGGCGACCGCGACCCCGACGGCCAGGCCGCCGAGCGCCGAGAGGGCGAACTGCCCGGCGACCCCTCCCACACTGACGGCGCCGGCAATGGCGGCGATGGCGGTGCGCAGGCAGACCAGGGCCGTGGCGTCGTTGACCAGCGACTCGCCCTCCAGGACGGTGACGACCCGTCGCGGCAGCCCGATCCGCCGGGCGATCGTCGTGGCGGCGACCGCGTCCGGCGGGGCGACGACGGCCCCGAGCGCGAACGCCGCGGCGAACGGCACCGGCAGCAGCAGCCAGGTGACGAGGCCGACGCCGAGCGCCGTGAACACGACCAGCCCCACCGAGAGGAACCCGATCGCCCGCCGGTTGTCCCGGAAGTCCACCAGCGAGCTGCGGATCGCCGCCGCGTAGAGCAGCGGGGGCAGCAGCCCGACGAGGACCACCTCCGCGCTCAGGTGCACCGGCGGCAGGAACGGCAGGTATGACGCACCGACGCCTACCAGCGTGAGGACCAGCGGTGCCGGCACGTCATACCGGCGCGCCAGTCCGGCGACGAGCGTGACCGTCGCGACGAGGGCGAGCGCGACCGTGGCTGCATGCACGGCTGAATCCTCGCACCCGCCGGGTCGTGGACCCCGGCCGTGACCTCGGCGGCCCGCTGCCGTTGACCCGGGTGGACCGGGGCTCGCCGCTGTCCCGGCAGACGAAGGGATGACAGCAGCGATGCGATGGACAGCGAGAACGGCTTCCGCCGCCGTGGGGGTCCTTGCCGTGGGCGCGGCCATGGTCGGGGGACCGACGGCGCAGGCGGCCACGAACGACCCGCTCTACAGCAAGCTGTGGGGGCTCCAGCAGATCCACGCCGAGCAGGCCTGGTCGAAGTCCACGGGGGCGGGGGCCGTGGTCGCCGTCGTCGACACCGGCATCGACTTCAGCCAGCCCGACCTGCAGGGGCAGGTCCTCCAGGGCGCCACGTTCACCGGCTGCCAGCACACCCGCCCCTGCGGCAACGGAGACTTCCGCGGCCCGGACGGCGTCGACAACGGCGACGAGCACGGCACCCACGTGGCCGGCACGATCGCCGCGGTCCGCGGCAACGGCATCGGCGTCGTGGGGGTCGCGCCGAACGCGAAGATCCTGCCGGTCAAGGTGCTCGAGAACGGCTCGGGCTCCAGCCAGGACATCGCCGACGGCATCCGCTGGGCGGCCGACCACGGGGCGAACGTCGTCAACCTGAGCCTGGGGTCGGTGCCGGGTGGGCAGCTGCTGTCCATCAGCGGCGTCGACACCGCGATGAAGGACGCGATCGCCTACGCCCGCTCCAAGGGCGTGCTGACCGTGGCCGCGGCCGGCAACACCTCGACCGCCCTGTGCAACGACCCCGCGTTCGACAGCGTCGCCATCTGCGTCGGCGCGACGGACCAGCGCGGCCTGCACAGCTGGTACTCCGAGCTGCCGAACAAGCTCGACCTGAAGTCGGTGTCCGCCCCGGGCGGCGCCGGCCTGTCGGCTCTCGGCCTGCCGGGACAGTGCGACGAGGACATCTGGTCCACCGTCCCGGTCGGGACCGGTTCCGCCGGCTGCGGGCAGAAGGACTACGACGCGTATGCCGGCACCTCCATGGCCACGCCGCATGTCGCCGGCGTCGCGGCGCTCCTGTTCGCCCAGGGGCGCACCGTGGACCAGGTGGAGAAGGCGATCCTGACGACGGCGCAGACGCCGCTGACCGGGACGCGGGGCACCTACACACCGGCGTACGGCTACGGCGTGGTCGACGCTGCCGCCGCGGTCAACAGCTGACCCCGATCCGCCTGCCGCGCAGGGCCGCCCGTGGCCGAGAGGCCCGGGCGGCCCTGCGCTGTGCGGTGGGGGACCAGGGGTGGTCAGAGCACCCTCAGATCACTGCTAATGTTTTCCCTGCGTTCAGCGCGAGGGACACCTCGGGCGGGCCGGACTCCCTCTCGGAGGCCAGTCGCCCGGTTTGACCCGGAAGCGCAGAGCGAGTAAGTTTGAAGGGTTGCCAGCGAGGCGGTTCGCACGAAACGCCGGGTAGCTCGGACAACACACACGAACGGTAGCCCCGGATCCAGGCTGAGTGTCTGGTGATGGTGCGCGTCCGGTCCTTGAGAACTCAACAGCGTGCCAAAAATCGATGCCAATTACCTCGTCCCGGCGTCTGTGTGATGTCGGACGATTTTCCTTTGGTTGATTGAATTCAAGTCCAGCGGGCTTGGTTCTGTTTCAGCCGGATTTTTAACCCTTCGGGGTCTGTTTTCCCGCGCCCTTGTGGTGTGGGTGGCAAACATCAACGGAGAGTTTGATCCTGGCTCAGGACGAACGCTGGCGGCGTGCTTAACACATGCAAGTCGAACGGTGACCTGGGGAGCTTGCTTCCT
>DASSPC010000060.1:0-3814 GCA_035699865.1 Oryzihumus sp.
GATGATCGGGTCACCGCCGATGCCGACCGCGGAGGAGAAGCCGAACTCCCGCAGCTCGTACATCATCTGGTAGGTCAGCGTGCCCGACTTGGAGACCAGGCCGATGCGGCCGCCGCCGGAGATGTCGGCGGGGATGATGCCGGCGTTGGACTTGCCGGGGCTGATCAGGCCGGGGCAGTTCGGCCCGATGATGCGGGTCGTGCCGGCCTGCTGGGCGTAGGTGAAGAACTCCGCGGTGTCCTTGACCGGCACGCCCTCGGTGATGACCACCGCGAGCGGGATCTTCGCGTCGACGGCCTCGACGACCGCGGCCTTGGTGAAGGCGGCGGGCACGAAGATGACCGAGACGTTGGCGCCGGTGGCCTCGATGGCCTCGGCGACGGAGCCGAACACCGGCACGGTGACGCCACCGTCGAACTCGACCGTGGTGCCGGCCTTGCGCGGGTTCACGCCGCCGACGATGGTGGTGCCCGAGGTCAGCATGCGCTGGGTGTGCTTCATGCCCTCGGAGCCGGTCATGCCCTGGACGATGACCTTGCTGTTGTCATCCAAGAAGATTGCCATTGCGAGATTCCCGTTCCGTCAGTTCGCCGCGGCGAGCTCGGCAGCCCTGCGGGCCGCGCCGTCCATGGTGTCCTCGATGGTGACGAGGGGGTGGTTGGCCTCGGCCAGGATGCGGCGGCCCTCCTCGACGTTGTTGCCGTCGAGACGCACGACCAGCGGCTTGGTGGCCTCGTCGCCGAGGGTCCTCAGCGCACCGACGATGCCGTTGGCGACCGCGTCGCAGGCGGTGATGCCACCGAAGACGTTGACGAAGACGCTCTTGACCTGCGGGTCACCGAGGATGATGTGCAGGCCGTTGGCCATGACCTCGGCCGAGGCGCCGCCGCCGATGTCGAGGAAGTTGGCCGGCTTGGGGGAGCCGGGGAACTCCTCACCGGCGTAGGCGACCACGTCGAGCGTGGACATGACCAGGCCGGCGCCGTTGCCGATGATGCCGACGTTGCCGTCGAGCTTGACGTAGTTGAGGCCCTTCTCCTTGGCCGCCGCCTCCAGCGGGTCGGCCGAGGCCTTGTCCTCGAGGGCCTCGTGGGCCGGGTGACGGAAGTCGGCGTTGCCGTCCAGGGTCACCTTGCCGTCGAGGGCGATGATCGAGCCGTCGACCGTCTTGACCAGCGGGTTGACCTCGACCAGCGTGGCGTCCTCCTCGCGGTAGACGTCCCACAGCTTCTGGATGACGCGGGCGATCTCGTCCTTGACCTCGGCGTCGAAGCCGGCGGCGTCGACGATCTCGGCGGCCTTGGCGGCGTCGATCCCGACGATCGGGTCGACCGCGACCCGGGCGAGGGCCTCGGGGCGCTCGACGGCGAGCTGCTCGATCTCCATGCCGCCCTCCTTGCTGGCCATGGCCAGGTAGGAGCGGTTGGCACGGTCGAGCAGGACCGAGAAGTAGTACTCCTCCGCGATCTGCGCGCCCTGGGCGATCATCACCTTGTGGACCGTGTGGCCCTTGATGTCCATGCCGAGGATCTGCTCGGCCGCCGTCGCAGCCTCGTCGACGCTCTTGGCGACCTTGACGCCACCGGCCTTGCCACGCCCACCGGTCTTGACCTGGGCCTTGACCACGACCACGCCGCCGCTCTTGGCGCCGATGGTCTCCGCAGCCGCACGGGCTTCCTCAACAGTCTCGGCGACGGCGCCGTCCAGCACCGGTACACCGTGCGCCTCGAACACGTCGCGCGCTTGGTACTCGAAAAGATCCACGAGCCGAATCCATCCTCGTCATCGAAGGGATTGTCCGAGCGGAGCCTAGTCCCGCGGTATGCCGTGCAGGACCGTGGGTGGGCCCCACACCGGCCGATGGGAGCAATCTCACCTGCAGCGACGCCCGTCGCGCGGCCGCCGGGCTGCACCCCCTGCGCGGCCTCGGCATGATGTCGGTGTGCCTCCCCTGACGCGCCTCGTCCTGGCCCTGGCCACCACCATCGTGCTCGGCGCGTGCGGCTCCACCTCCGGCTCATCGCTGTCGTCGCCCGCCACGACGGGCGGCCCCGCCACCACCGGCGGGTCCCCCACGACGTTGTCCACCCCGCTGACCCTGACCCGCTCCGGTGGGGTGGCGGGATTCCGCGACCGGCTCGTCATCGGCACCGGCGGGGTGGCCTCGGTCAGCCGGCACGGCGAGCCCGCCGGCAGCTGCCGGGTCGACGCGGCGCTGATGCGGCGCATCGCCTCGGCCGCGGCAGCGGTCGACTGGTCGTCCCTCCCCCCGCCTGTGACGACCCCCCGGCACCCCGACGACCTGGTGGTGCTCGTCACCTCCGGCCGCTCCAGCGCCAGGATCGAGGACCCCGCCCTGACGAAGCTGGCGGAGCCGTTGACGCGACTGCTCGCTGACGTCACCGTGCCCGCAGCCCAGCGCAAGCTGTGCATCACGACCTGAGCCTGCCCTCACCGACCGGACGCACCGCCATACCGGCGTAGCTCCGCTGGAGCCGCCCGGCACGCCGGTGCCGGCCCCTCGGGTCGAGGGACCGGCACCGGGTCGTGCGTGTTGCCCTGCGGTCAGCTCGTGGCGACCGAGGTGTCGTCGAGGAAGAAGCTCGTGGCCAGCGAGGAGTCCTCGGTGCCCAGGAACTTGACCGTGACGGTCTTGCCCTTGTAGGCGCTCAGGTCGAGCGACTTCAGGACGTAGGACGAGCCCTTGTTGAGGTTGGAGTACGTCGCGAGGGTCGTCGTGGTGGAGCCGTCGATGACCTGGGCCTTGAGCGTGTCGTAGGCGGAGGTCGTGGTCGT
Source organism: Oryzihumus sp. (assembly GCA_035699865.1). GTDB lineage: Bacteria > Actinomycetota > Actinomycetes > Actinomycetales > Dermatophilaceae > Oryzihumus. The sequence continues at coordinate 2,797 of DASSPC010000060.1, forward strand.
CTCGGCGGAGGAGACCTTCAGGTAGAAGGACAGCGTCGCCGAGGTGGCCGTGGACGGGATGGCCACCGACTGCTGGGCGTAGTCCGTGCTGGCGGTGCCGTAGCCGTTGAGCCAGCCGTACCAGGAGCCGGTGCGCGGGGTGGCGCTGGTGGAGTTGGTGATCACGCCCGAGGTCGTGGTCCAGCTGACGTTGCCGGACTCGAAGCCGGGGTTCTGCAGCAGGTTGCCACCGCCGCCACCGCCACCGCCGGTGCCGCAGGTCTCGGTCGTGGCCGGGACCGCGATGGCCGTGAAGGCCGCCGCGACGTTGGTGCACTGGGTGCTGCCGACGCCGTAGAGGTCCTTGGCCGCCTTGATCGCGCCGTTGCGGGCGTCCGCGTAGGTGCTCGTGGAGGTCAGGTAGGTCGTCAGCGTGCGGTACCAGACCTTCGCGGCGGTGTCGCGGCCCACGCCGGTGACGGTCGAGCCGTCACAGGTGGGGCTGTTGTAGGACACGCCGTTGATGGTCTTGGCGCCCGAGCCCTCGGAGGCCAGGTAGAACCAGTGGTTCAGGGGGCCGGAGGAGTAGTGCGGGTCGAGGGTGCCCAGCGTCGCCGACCAGCAGTCCTTGCTGGAACCGTCCTTGGACGGCTTGTCCATGTAGCGCAGCGGGGTCCCGTTGCCGTTGATGTTGATCTTCTCGCCGATGAGGTAGTCGCCCACGTCGCTGGCGTTGTTGGCGTAGAACTCCACGGCGGTGCCGAAGATGTCGCTCGTGGCCTCGTTGAGGCCGCCCGCGTCGCCGGAGTAGGCCAGGCCGGCCGAGTTCTCCGTGACACCGTGGCTCATCTCGTGGCCCGCGACGTCGATCTCGGTCAGCGGGTGGGTGTTCCCCGAGCCGTCGCCGTAGGTCATCTGGGTGCCGTCCCAGAAGGCGTTGACGTAGCCGTTGCCGTAGTGGACGCGCGAGCGGACACCGGTGCCGTTGTTGAAGATGCCGTTCCGGCCGTGGGTGTTCTTGTAGTAGTCCCAGGTGACC
>DASSPC010000061.1:0-2891 GCA_035699865.1 Oryzihumus sp.
CAAGCAGATCCGCGAGGCCGCCCGGCTCATCGCCGAGTCGCGTCGTCCCGTGCTCTACGTCGGCGGCGGCGTGATCCGCGCCGGGGCGAGCGACGCGCTGCGCGAGCTCGTCGAGCTCACCCAGATCCCCGTGGTCACCACGTTGATGGCCCGCGGCAGCGTGCCCGACCGCCACCCGCTCAACCTCGGTATGCCGGGTATGCACGGCACCGTCGCGGCCGTCACCGGCCTGCAGAAGGCCGACCTGCTCATCACGCTCGGCGCCCGCTTCGACGACCGGGTCACCGGGCAGCTGTCGACGTTCGCCCCGCACGCCAAGGTGATCCACGCCGACATCGACCCGGCCGAGATCTCCAAGAACCGCGTGGCGGACGTGCCGATCGTCGGGGACTGCAAGGACGTCATCCACGAGCTGCTCGGCGCGATCCGGGCCGACCACGAGGCAGGCCAGCGCGGGGACTACACCTCCTGGCACGAGCAGGTGCAGGAGTGGAAGTCCACCTACCCGTTGGGCTACACCGCCCCCGAGGGTGACTCGGTCGCCCCGCAGCACGTCATCGAGCGGATCGGTGCGATCAGCGGACCGGAGTCGGTCTTCGTCGCCGGCGTCGGCCAGCACCAGATGTGGGCGGCGCAGTTCATCAGCTACGAGCGGCCCAACAGCTGGGTCAACTCCGGCGGCCTCGGCACGATGGGCTTCGCGGTGCCTGCGGCGATGGGCGCCAAGGTCGCCGAGCCGCACCGCACCGTGTGGGCGATCGACGGCGACGGCTGCTTCCAGATGACCAACCAGGAGCTGGCCACCTGCGTCATCAACAACATCCCGATCAAGGTCGCGGTGATCAACAACTCCAGCCTGGGCATGGTCCGGCAGTGGCAGACGCTCTTCTACAACGAGCGCTACTCCAACACCGACCTGCACACCAGTGTCGAGCGGCGGATCCCCGACTTCGTCAAGCTCGCCGAGGCCTATGGCTGCGTGGGCCTGCGCTGCGAGACCCCCGACCAGGTCGACGCCACGATCGCCAAGGCGATGGAGATCAACGACGTGCCGGTGGTCGTGGACTTCGTGGTGCACCGCGACGCGATGGTCTGGCCGATGGTCCCGGCCGGCGTGAGCAACGACAAGATCCAGACGGCCAGGGGCATGACGCCCGTGTGGGAGCGCGAGGAGTGAAGCTCGTGAGGATCGCAGCGAAGCGAGGACCGGAGCGCGTGCGCACTCCGAGCAGAAGGAGTGGGGAATGAGCAAGCACACCCTGTCGGTGCTGGTGGAGAACAAGCCCGGTGTGCTCGCGCGCATCGCCGGCCTGTTCTCCCGGCGTGGCTTCAACATCGACTCCCTCGCGGTCGGCCCGACCGAGCACCCGGAGATCTCCCGGATGACCGTCGTGGTCGACGTCGAGGACCTGCCGCTGGAGCAGGTGACCAAGCAGCTGAACAAGCTCATCGAGGTGCTCAAGGTGGTCGAGCTCGACCGGACCGCCTCGGTGCAGCGCGAGATCCTGCTGGTCAAGGTCAAGGCCGACCTGTCCAGCCGGTCCCACGTGCTGGAGACCGCCCAGCTGTTCCGCGCCAAGGTCGTCGACGTCGCCCCCGACGCGGTGACCATCGAGGCCACCGGCAACAGCGACAAGCTCGAGGCGCTGCTGCGCGTCCTGGAGCCGTTCGGCATCAAGGAGCTCGTGCAGTCCGGCATGGTCGCGATCGGCCGCGGACCGCGCTCCATCACCGACCGTGCCCTGCGGTCCGCCTGAGGCGACCCACCCTCCCGGGTGACCACACGGCATACCCGCACCACCGCCTGTTCCACCAAACCGAAGGAGTGGCCGACGTGGCCGAGATGTTCTACGACGACGACGCTGACCTGTCCGTGATCCAGGGCCGCAAGGTCGCCGTCATCGGGTACGGCAGCCAGGGGCACGCCCACGCGCTCAACCTGCGCGACTCCGGCGTCGACGTGCGCGTCGGCCTGGCCGAGGGCAGCCGTTCCAAGGCCAAGGCCGAGGCCGAGGGCCTGCGGGTCCTGCCGGTCGCCGAGGCGGTGCAGGAGGCCGACCTCATCGTCATCCTCACCCCCGACCAGGTGCAGCGGAAGGTCTACGCCGAGTCGATCGAGCCGCACCTCAAGGACGGCGCCGCGCTGTTCTTCGGGCACGGCTTCAACATCCGCTTCGGCTACATCACGGCGCCGGAGAGCGTCGACGTGGCCATGGTCGCCCCCAAGGGCCCGGGCCACCTGGTCCGCCGCGAGTACGTCGACGGCCGCGGCGTGCCCGTGCTCGTCGCCGTGGAGAAGGACGCCTCCGGCAAGGCCTGGGACCTGGCGAAGTCCTACGCCAAGGCGATCGGCGGCCTGCGCGCCGGCGGCATCAAGACGACCTTCACCGAGGAGACCGAGACCGACCTGTTCGGCGAGCAGGCCGTGCTCTGCGGTGGCGCCTCGCAGCTGGTGCAGTACGGCTTCGAGACGCTCATCGAGGCCGGCTACCAGCCCGAGGTGGCCTACTTCGAGTGCCTGCACGAGCTCAAGCTCATCGTCGACCTCATGTACGAGGGCGGTATCGCCAAGCAGCGCTGGTCGGTGTCGGACACCGCGGAGTACGGCGACTACGTGTCCGGTCCGCGGGTCATCGACGCGCACGTGAAGGAGAACATGAAGGCAGTCCTGAAGGACATCCAGGACGGCACCTTCGCCCAGCGCTTCATCGACGACCAGGACGCCGGCTCCCCGGAGTTCCAGGCCCTGCGCGCCAAGGGCGAGCAGCACCCGATCGAGAAGACCGGCCGTGAGCTGCGCTCGCTGATGAGCTGGATCAAGCCGGCCGACAGCGACTACACGGAGGGCACCGCGGCCCGCTGAGGCGGCACCGACGGGGGCGCGCGGCAGG
>DASSPC010000062.1:0-3767 GCA_035699865.1 Oryzihumus sp.
GGGGCACCGCTGTCGGCCGGGTCGTCGATGAGCGGGGTGCTGCGCCGCTTGGCCCGCTCACCACTGGCCCGGGCGGCGCCCGCGGCCAGTGCGTCGACTCCCGAGGGACGCGGCCGACGAGCCTGGCCGGCCTCGGGGGCCTCGGCCCGCTGGGTCGCCCTCAGGGGCACGACGTTGGGGTCGTCCATCAGCTCTTCCTCCCGGAGCCGAGCGCGTGCGACAGGACCCCGGCCGCGGAGCCGGCCAGCTGGTCGACCGCAGCGGCCACCATGTCGGCGCCGGGGAGCAGGGGGCCGGCCTGCCGGGCGAAGTCCTCGAAGGCGCCCCGCGTGGTGAAGCGCGGCTCGAGGTGCAGCACCTCGCGCATGCGGGTGGTGTCCATGCCCCGCCCGAACGCGAGGAACTGCATCTGGTCCGGGGAGAAGTCGGCCAGGCCGGCTCGGCGGACGAGCTGCCCGAGCAGGCCGCCGGCCGAGATCGGCACGGGCAGCGTCGGGCGACCGACCAGCCTCGCCGCCTGCTGGACCGTGATGACGCCGTCGCCGGCGACGTTGACGATGCCCACCGACGGGCCGGTCGTGGCCAGCAGGAGCGCCTGCAGGGCGTCGTCCTCGTGGACGAACTGGAGCCTGGCGTCGAAGCCGAGCGGGACCGGCACCACCGGAAGGGTGAAGTAGTCGGTCAGGCTCGTGCGGATGCCGGGGCCGATGATGTTGGCGAAGCGCAGCATCGAGATCTCGACGTCAGGGCGGCGGCGCGAGAACCCGCGCACGTAGCCCTCCACCTCGACCGAGTCCTTGCCGAAGCCCGCGCGCGGCAGGGCCTTGGGCCCCATGTCCTCGGTGAACATCGCCGGGTCGCGCGGGGAGGAGCCGTAGACCGAGGCCGAGGACTTGACCACGAGGCGCGAGATGCTCGGGGCCTTCTGGCACGCGGCGAGCAGCTGCATCGTGCCGATGACGTTGATCTCCTTCTGGGAGACCCGTCCACCCGCGGTCACCGGGGTGGCGATGACGTTCATGTGGACGACGGTGTCGACCTCGGCCTGGGTGATGATCTTGCCGATCATCGGGTTGCGGATGTCGGCGCGGACGAACTCCGCCGTGCCGATGTCGTGCGGGGGCGGGATGACGTCGACGCCGATGACCCGCTGGATGTCCGGCTGCGCCGTCAGCAGACGCGCGAAGCGACCCCCGAGGTACCGCGAGACGCCCGTGACGAGCACGACGTTCGCCACAGCTCACCTGCCTTGCCTCGACCTCGCGCCCACGCGACGCGTCCGTGCCCGGAATCCTACCGAGGCCCGCCCCGAATGGGAGAAGTCGTCAGATGTCTCACAGGCGGCGGGGACGCCGGCCGCCACCGACCCCGGCCGCACCGGCACGACGAAGGCCTCCCCACCGCGGGCGGTGAGGAGGCCTTCGGACCGGAAGGTGCTCCGGTTACTTCTTGTTGCGACGCTGGTGGCGCGTCTTGCGCAGCAGCTTGCGGTGCTTCTTCTTGGCCATCCGCTTGCGGCGCTTCTTGATGACTGAGCCCATGTCTGTCCTTGCCTTGTCCTGCTGGTCGCACGCGACTACCCGCGCAGGACCAGCCGAAATTGGTGGTTGGTGCGTGTGCCGACGCCGGGCACGTACTCCGCACCTCGCCGAACAGTCCGGGTCAGCCTACCGCCCGCGGACGCGGACAGAAAATCGCACCCCGTAACCCTCGGCGCCCACCTCTCGTTCTGCTGCCAACGAGGTGCTGCGTCCCCCTGCCCACGGGGGCTGCCCGGGGTCCGGCCGGGCGGCCCCCGTGTCCTCTCCTCCCGCCGGCTCCGTGTCCCCCTGCCGGGCCACGGCGTCCGCTCCTCCCGGCGGGGTACGCCGACCTACCTCACCGGAAGGTCGCGACGACATGCCGACCCGGACTACGTTCGCCTCATGCGGGGTCGAGCCTGGCGGGCGGGGGACGCGCCTCCGGTCCCCTTCGCGGTGGTGGTCGCGGGGGTCGTCGCCGGGGTGCAGCTGCTCGGCTGCCTCGGCGCAGCCCGGGCCGCACACGTGCCGCTGCCGCCGACCGCCCTCGCCCTGCTCGTGCTGGGGCCGCTGGCCATCGCCACGCTGCACCGGTACCGCCTGGCCCCGATGGCCGTGGCCATCGCCGCGACGGTGACCTACGCCGCCCTCGGCTACCCGCTCGGACCGGTGTTCGCGGCGCCGGTCGCGGCGCTGTGGCTGGAGTTCGTCCGGGGCCGGCGCGAGCGGTGGGCCGCCGCCCGGCGCGAGGCGCAGCTGGCCCGGGACCGTCGGGCGACCGAGGAGCGGGTCGCCGTCGCCCGCGAGCTGCACGACGTCATCGGCCACAGCCTGAGCCTGATCAACGTGCAGGCCGGCGTGGCCCTGCACCTGCTGGACAGCCACCCCGAGAACGCCCGCCCGGCGCTGGGCACGATCAAGGCCGTCAGCCATGACGCGCTCGAGGAGGTCCGGCTCGTGCTGGAGAGCCTGCGTGACCCCACCGGGGCGGCGGCACGGTCCCCGTCGCCCACCCTCGCCGACCTGGCCTCCCTGCTCGAGCGGGCCGCGGTGGACGGGACGGCCTGGTCGCTGGAGGTGAGGGGCACGCGCGGGCACGTCCCCGCGGCCGTCGACGCCGCGGCATACCGGGTGGTGCAGGAGGCGATGACCAACGTGCGCCGGCACGCCCGGGCGGCGCACGCCGGCGTCACCGTCACCTACGGCGAGGACTGGCTCGACGTGTGCGTCACCGACGACGGCGTCGGGTCCGGCGGCGGCCTGGTCGAGGGGGCGGGCACGGCCGGCATGCGCGAGCGGGTCAGGGCGCTCGGCGGCACCTTCGCTGCCGGTCCGGACCCGGGCGGGTATGCCGTGTCGGCGCACCTGCCGTGGGGCGACCCCGCGGGACGGCCGGCGTGATCCGGGTGGTGCTGGCCGACGACCAGGCGCTGGTGCGGGCCGGCTTCCGGATGCTGCTCGACGCGGACCCGGGGATCGAGGTCGTCGGGGAGGCCGCCGATGGCACCACCGCCGTGGCGCTGGTCCGCGAGCAGGTCCCCGACGTGGTGCTGATGGACATCCGGATGCCCGGGCTGGACGGTCTCGCCGCGACCTCACAGGTGCTCGGCGACCCGGCACTGGAGCAGGTCCGGGTGGTCATGCTGACCACGTTCGAGCTCGACGAGTACGTCTTCGAGGCGCTGCGCCTGGGCGCGAGCGGCTTCCTGGTCAAGGACACCGAGCCGGCCGAGCTGCTGGCGTCGGTGCGGGCCGTCGCCCGCGGTGACGCGGCCCTGTCCCCCGGGGTGACCCGGTGGCTGATCGAGCACGTCGGCCAGCGGGTCCGGCCGGCCCCGGAGCCCCAGCGGGTCGCGGGGCTCGCCGCGCTGACGGCCCGCGAGCGCGAGGTGGTGGCCCTGGTCGGCGAGGGGCTGTCCAACGAGGAGATCGCCGAGCGCCTGGTGCTCTCACCGGCCACGGCCAAGACGCACGTCAGCCGCGCCATGCTCAAGGTGGGCGCGCGGGACCGCGCCCAGCTCGTGGTGCTCGCCTACGAGGCCGGGCTGATCCGCCCGGGCTGGATGGCCTGACCGCGGCTACTCCCCCGGCTGTAGCCCGGGTGTCGCCGTCGGGCCGACGCGAGGGTGGCCACGCCCCGGCGAGAGTGAGGTCGTCGGCAGGGTGCCGGCGACCGGCACAGCAAAGGGGCAGAGACGATGACTTCGGTGGCGACGCAGGCGTACGGGCCGTGGGCGGGTGGCTTCC
>DASSPC010000063.1:0-7600 GCA_035699865.1 Oryzihumus sp.
TCGGCGCCGGGCAGCGGGCGGGGCGACCGGTCGGTGTCGGTGTCGGTCGCGTCCATCACCTCGGAAGTCACAGGTGCTCCACTCCCAGCGCCGTGGTGTCGTCGGTCAGCCTCACGCTGATCGTCATCGTCGGTCAGCATCTCGCTGATCGCGACGACCCTAGTCGCGACCGCCAACGCGCTTCAAGGCAGGGGTGCGGCGTGTCGCGTCAACGTGCCCGCGGGTGTGCCTGGGCGTAGACCTCCCGCAGCTTCTGCACCGTGACCAGCGTGTAGACCTGCGTCGTGGTCACCGAGGCGTGCCCGAGCAGCTCCTGCACGACCCGGACGTCCGCCCCGCCGTCGAGCAGGTGGGTGGCGAAGGAGTGGCGAAGCGTGTGCGGGCTGACGTGGGCCGACAGACCGGCACGCTCGGCGACGGCGCTGATCGTGGCCCAGGCGCTCTGCCGGGACAGTCGCGCGCCGCGCTGGTTGAGGAAGACCGCCGCGGTCCCCCGGCCGTGCGCGGCCAGCGCCGGCCGGGCCCGTACCAGGTATGCCGTGACGGCCTCCCGCGCATAGGTCCCCAGCGGGACGATGCGCTCCTTGTCGCCCTTGCCGAGCAGGCGCACCGCGCCCGCGTCGAGGTCCAGGTCGTCCAGGTCGAGGCCGACCGCCTCGCTGATCCGGGCGCCGGCGCCGTAGAGCACCTCCAGCAGGGCCCGGTCCCGCAGCGAGGTGGGGGTGTCGCCCAGGCTCGCGGCCTCCAGCAACCGCTCGACCTCGTCGACGCCGATCGCCTTGGGTAGCCGCTTGGGCGGGCGGGGCGGGCTGACCGCAGCGGCCGGGTCGGCGCCCACCACCCCTTCGAGGGCCAGGAACCGGTGGAAACCGCGCACGGCGACGAGGGTGCGCGCGGCCGAGGACGCCGACAGCCCGGGCCGCTCGGGGCTGCCCTCGCGCAGGGCGGCGAGGAAGTCGGTGACGTCGGCCTCCTGCACCGCCGCGGGGTCGCCGATCCCGCGACCGGCGAGGAACTCGCGGTAGCGGGTCAGGTCGCGGCGGTAGGAGGCCAGGGTGTTGTCGGCCACCCCCCGCTCGATCCGCAGGTGGTCGAGCCATCCGCGGACCGAGCGGTCCAGCGCCGTCAGCGGCGCCGGTGGGGTGGTCGGCTGCGTGGGCGCAGCGCTCAGCTGAGCACCTCGTCCAGCGACACGGCCTGCATGCCGTGCGCCTCGGCGACGGGGCCGTAGGTGACCGCGCCGTCGTAGGTGTTCAGGCCCAGCGCCAGGGCGTGGTCGGCCTTGAGGGCGTCGCGCCAGCCACGGTTGGCGAGCTCCACGGCATACGGCAGCGTCACGTTGGTGAGCGCGTAGGTGGAGGTGTGCGGCACCGCGCCGGGCATGTTGGCCACGCAGTAGAACATCGAGTTGTGGACCTGGTAGGTCGGGTCCGCGTGGGTGGTCGGCCGCGAGTCCTCGAAGCAGCCACCCTGGTCGATGGAGATGTCGACGAGCACCGAGCCCGGCTTCATCCGGGAGACCTGCTCGTTGGTGATCAGGGTCGGGGCCTTGGCGCCCGGCACCAGGACGGCGCCGATGACCATGTCGGCGTCCATGATCGCGCGCTCGACCTCGTAGGCGTTGGACGCCACGGTCTGGCAGTGGCCCTGGTAGATCGCGTCGGCCTGGCGCAGGCGCGCCACGTTGCGGTCGAGCAGCAGCACCTCGGCCTGCATGCCGAGGGCGATCGCGGCGGCGTTCATGCCGGACACGCCGGCGCCGATGACGACGACCTTGGCGGCGTAGACGCCGGAGACGCCACCCATGAGGATGCCGCGGCCACCCTGGGCGCGCATCATCGTGTGGGCGCCGACCTGCGGGGCGAGGCGGCCCGCGACCTCGGACATCGGGGCCAGCAGCGGCAGCGACCGGTCGGGCAGCTCGACGGTCTCGTAGGCGATGCCCGTGACCTTGCGCTTGGCCAGCTCCTCGGTGAGCGGCTTGTCGGCGGCGAGGTGCAGGTACGTGAAGAGCGTCTGGCCCTCCCGCATGCGGTGGTACTCGGAGGCGATCGGCTCCTTGACCTTGAGGATCAGGTCACCGGTGCCCCACACGTCGTCCGCGGTGTCGAGGATCGTGGCGCCGGCGGCGACGTAGTCCTCGTTGAGGATGGAGGAGCCGACACCCGCGTCGGTCTCGATGTAGACGTCGTGGCCGTGCTGCACGAGCTCGTGCACGCCGGACGGCGTGATCGCCACGCGGTACTCGTGGTTCTTGACCTCGCGAGGGATTCCGATCTTCACCGGATATCAGTTCCTTTGTGTGGTGTTGCTGTGCGGTCGGCGTGGCCCCGTTGCCACGCCGATCGGCTGCCCGAGGGCAGCGGCTGCGAGTCTAGACCCGCCCACGGTGCCCTGATGTCGTCCAGGAGGCTGACGCCGATGAAGCTGTATGCCGACCTACCGGGCCGCCGGAGCGCCCAGGTCCTCGCCGATGTCGGTGTCCTGATCTGGGTGGTCGGGTGGCTCTGGCTCGCACGCCACGTGCACGACGCGGTGCTGGCGCTCGCCGCACCGGCCCGCCGGCTGGAGTCGGCCGGGGGCAGCTTCGGCAGCTCCATGGGCGATGCGTCCCACACGCTGCGGCAGGTCCCCGTGGTGGGCGACCAGCTGCACGGTCCGTTCGACCGGGCGGCGGCCACCGGCCAGGGCATCGCTGGGGCGGGACACGACCTCGCCACCGGCATCACCCAGCTGGCCACGGTGCTGGGGCTGACGACCGCACTCGTGCCGATCGGCGTCGTCGGCGGCGTGTGGCTCGTGCGCCGGGCGCGCTTCGCCCGTCGGGCCGGGGCGGCACAGCGCCTCATCGCCGGCAAGGCCGACCTCGAGCTCTTCGCGCTGCGGGCGATGAGCCGACAGCCGCTCCCCCGTGTCGCCCGCGCCAGCGACGACCCGGTGGGGGCGCTGCGCAGCGGCGACCGGCGCGCGATACACGCCTTGGCGACGCTGGAGCTGCAGGCGGCCGGGCTGCGGCCGCCCGCGCTCCAGGTCAGTCCGCGGGAGTCGTGAGGACCTGCGGGACGAGGTCCTCGGCGGGCGGGGCCCACGTCGTGGCGTCGGCGTCGAGCTGCTCGCCGGAGCGGATGTCCTTGACCTGGTCTCCGTGCTCCCCTGTGCCGGGGAACCACACGAACGGGATGCCGCGCCGCTCGGCGAAGCGGATCTGCTTGCCGAACTTCGCCGCCGCCGGGGCGACCTCGCAGGCGATGCCCCGGGACCGCAGCGCCGCCGCGATGCGCATGGCACCCGCGCGGCTGTCCTCGTCGTTGAGGGCGACGAGCACCGCGCTGGGGGTGGTCCGGCTGGCCCGCAGGCTGCCCTGGGCAAAGAGCTTGCCGAGCAGCCGGGACACGCCGATCGAGATGCCCACGCCCGGATAGGTCGTCTTCCCGTCGCTGGCGAGCGCGTCGTAGCGGCCGCCGGAGCAGATCGAGCCGAAGTGCTCCTGGCCGACGAGCTGGGTCTCGTAGACGGTCCCGGTGTAGTAGTCCAGCCCACGCGCGACGCGCAGGTCGGCCACGAGCAGCCCGGGCGCGTGCTCGGCGGCGGCGCGCATCACCATGGCCAGCTGCTCCAGGCCCTCGTCCAGGACCGGGTGCTCGACGCCGAGGGCGCGCACCTGCTCGACGAAGGAGTCGTCCGGGGTCGCGATCTCGGCCAGCTGCAGGCACGCCTTGGCCTGGGCGTCGGTGGCCCCGATCCCGACGAGCAGCTCGGTGACCTTCTCGGGTCCGATCTTGTCCAGCTTGTCGACCGCGCGCAGCACGCCGGCGACGTCCTCGAGGCCGAGGCCGCGGTAGAAGCCCTCGGGGATCTTGCGGTTGTTGACCTGGATCCGGAACTCCGGCACCGGCAGGCGGGAGAACGCGTCCGCGATGACCAGCGGCAGCTCCACCTCGTAGTGGAACGGCAGCTCGCCCACGTCGACGATGTCGATGTCGGCCTGGGTGAACTCGCGGTAGCGGCCCTCCTGCGGGCGCTCGCCGCGCCAGACCCGCTGGATCTGGTAGCGGCGGAACGGGAAGGTGAGCTTGCCGGCGTTCTCCAGGACGTAGCGCGAGAACGGCACGGTCAGGTCGAAGTGCAGGCCCAGGCCGGGGCCCTCCTCGTCGGCATCGGCGCCGAGCCGTCGGATCGCGTAGATCTCCTTGTCGGCGTCCTCGCCCTGGCTGGAGAGGCGCTCGACCGGCTCGACCGCACGGGTCTCGATGGAGGCGAAGCCATGGCGCTCGAACGTCTCCCGGATGACGTCGAGGAAGTGCTGCTCGACGATCCGCTCGCCGGGCAGGTACTCCGGGAAGCCGCTGATCGGCGTCACCTTGGTCGGGCTCACTGGGTCAGTCCTTGCAGGTAGGGGTTGGTCGCCCGCTCGCGGGCGATGGTGGTGGCCGGGCCGTGCCCCGGCAGGACAAGGGTGTCATCCGGCAGCGGCAGCACGACATCCGTCAACGACCGGGTCATCGCCGCGCCGTCGCCGCCGGGCAGGTCGGTGCGCCCGATGGACCCGGCGAAGAGCACGTCGCCGGAGAGCATGGTGGTCCGCACGCCGGCCTCGTCGGCGGTGCCGTCCGGCACGTCGGGCAGGCCGAACATCACCGAGCCCTCGGTGTGCCCGGGCGCGTGCAGGACGCTGACGTCCAGGCCGGCCAGGCTCAGGCTCTGGCCACCGGCGAGGTCGACGACCTCACTCGGCTCCTGCCACGTCGCCGCCGGGCCGAACTGCTGCTGCAGCATCGCCAGCAGCTCGGGGGCGAGCATGCCCAGCGGGTCCTTGAGCCGGTAGTGGTCGTCGGCATGGATGTATGCCGCGACGCCGCCGGCCCCGCACACCGGCGTCACCGAGCTGACGTGGTCGAGGTGGCCGTGGGTGAGCAACACCGCGGCCGGGCGCAGCCGGTGCTGGCGCAGCACCTCGGCGAGCCGGTCCTCGACCCCGATGCCGGGGTCCACGATGAGGCACTCCTCGCCCGCGGCCGGCGCGAGGACGTAGCAGTTGGTGGCGAAAGCGGCAGCGGGAAATCCGACGGTCAGCACGCAGCCGAGCCTAACCGTCACGGACTCGTGACCACGCACCGCCGCCCGTGCAGGGGCCGGTGCCTAGACTGACCGGGCCCGGGCCCTCGCGGCCCCTCACCGACCTCTCGAGGAGCTCACCCGTGTCGCCGAAAGCCCGCGACCGCGCCCGTGCCAAGCGCCGGGCCGAGAAGCGCCAGGCCGTGTTCGAGCAGCGTGCCGCCGAGCGCGCGCGCAACCGCCAGGTCGTGGCCGTCGTCCTCGCCGTGCTGCTCGTCGTCGGTGGCCTGGTGGGTGCCAGCTACGCGGTGAACCGCGGCAAGGACACGGCCACGCCGGCCGCCTCGAGCCCGTCCGCGTCGAGTCCGGCCGCGTCGCCGAGCCCTTCGGTCACCCGCACGCTGCCGCCGAAGTCGCTGGCCGCGGGCAAGACCTTCGTCGCGACGATCACGACCAACCGCGGCCCGATCACGGTCCAGCTCGACGGGACCAGGGCGCCGCAGACCGTGGCCTCGTTCCTGCAGCTCGCCGGTGACGGCTACTGGGCCAACAGCCGCTGCCACCGCCTCACCACCGCCGGCATCTTCGTCCTGCAGTGCGGCGACCCGACCGGCACCGGCAACGGCAACCCCGGCTACGGCTACGGCATCGAGAACGCGCCCAAGGACGGCAAGTACCCCACCGGCACCCTGGCCATGGCACGCACGTCGGACCCCAACTCCAACGGCGGGCAGTTCTTCATCGTGTACAAGGACACCCAGCTGCCCACCGACGGTGGGGGCTACACGATCTTCGGCACGGTGACCTCCGGACTCGATATCGTCAAGAAGACCGCTGCTGCCGGCGTCCAGGGTGGCCAGACCGACGGGCCCCCGGCGCAGCCGATCAGCATCCAGAAGGTTGTCGTCACCGAGAAGAAGGCCTGAGACCGTGTCACAGCAGTCCGACCCCACCGAGCGCCCCGCCAGCCCCGCCGGCATGCCGAGCCCGGCCAGCCTCGCCGGCACCCGGCGCCCCGCCGCGCCGGCCACGTTCGGCCGCGTCGCCGAGGACGGCACGGTCTTCGTCCGCACGGCCGACGGTGAGCGCGAGGTCGGCTCCTACCCCGGGGCGACGCCCGAGGAGGCGCTGGCCTACTTCACCCGCAAGTACGACGAGCTGCTCGCCTCGGCGGAGCTGCTGCTGCAGCGGGTCACCCAGACCGACCTGCCCGCCAAGGAGGCCGTCGACGGCCTGGCCCGGCTGCGCGAGCACGTCGCCGAGGCCAACGTGGTCGGCGACCTGAGCCTCATCGAGGCCAAGGTCGCCGAGATCGCCACGGCCACCGAGGCCCGCAAGCAGGTCGAGGGTGCCCAGCGCAGCGCGGCCCGCGAGAAGAGCAAGGCCCGGCGCGAGGAGATCGTGGCCGAGGCCGAGCGCATCGCCGCCCAGCCCGCGGCCTCGGTGCAGTGGAAGACCAGCGGCGCCCGCATGCGCGAGCTGCTCGAGGAGTGGAAGGCCGAGCAGCGTGCCGGCGCCCGCCTCGACCGCGACACCGAGACCGCCCTCTGGCAGCGGTTCAGCGCCGCCCGCAACGGCTTCGACAAGGCCCGTCGGGTCCACTTCGCCCAGCTCGACGCCACCCAGGGTGAGGCCAAGGCCGCCAAGGAGGCGCTGGTGGCCGAGGCCGAGGCGCTGTCCGGCAGCACCGACTGGGGCCCGACGGCGACCGCCTACAAGCGCCTCATGGACCGCTGGCGCCAGGCCGGCCGGGCCTCCCGCGCCGACGACGACGCGCTGTGGGCCCGCTTCAAGGCCGCGCAGGACGCCTTCTTCCACGCCAAGGACGAGGTCGCGGCCGTCGAGAACGAGGAGTTCAAGGCCAACCTCGTGGTCAAGGAGGCCCTGCTCGTCGAGGCAGAGGCGATCCTGCCGGTGACCGACATCGACGCGGCCAAGACGGCCCTGCGCGCGATCCAGGAGAAGTGGGACCGGGCGGGCAAGGTGCCGCGCGCCGACATGGAGCGGGTCGAGAAGGGCCTGCGCCGGGTCGAGCAGGCGGTCCGCGAGGCCGACGAGAAGCGTTGGGCCGCAACCAACCCCGAGGTCGCCGCCCGCGCCCAGAGCCTGGTGGACCAGCTCGAGGCTGCGGTGCAGGGCCTGCGCGAGGACCTCGCGAAGGCCAAGGAGTCCGGCAACGCCAGGAAGGTCGCCGACGCCGAGGCGGCGCTCGCCGCGCGCGAGCAGTGGCTCGAGCAGGCCCGCGCCGGCGTCCAGGAGTTCAGCGGCTGAGGCCAGTACCCCGCCCTGCCGGTATGCCGTGCCCCTCACCGTGAGGGGCACGGCATACCCGTCCTCCCTGCACGCCCACGCGGCGGCGGTTCGGAAAACCCCGGTGCGCGAAGGTCGGTCGGCCGACAGGATGACGCCGTGACTGAGCAGACCCCGACCCCCACCCTGGCCGAGCGCGCGCGGGCCGCCCAGCCCGGCATCACCCGCTGGCTGCCGTTGCGCCTGCCCCTCACGCCGGAGCAGCAGCTGCGCGATCTCGCGGACGTGCTCGCCG
>DASSPC010000064.1:0-2534 GCA_035699865.1 Oryzihumus sp.
CGGAGGCGGGGGCGCAGGTTCGAATCCTGCCGGGGGCACCACGCGCACGAGGACCCCCCGCCCACCAGGGCGAGGGGTCCTTCGCGCACACCCCACCCACGCGGGCCGCACCAACCCCACGCGCCGAGAGGGACGTTTCTCGGAGTTTCGGCCGGCGCCAAACCCCGAGAAACGTCCCTCTCGGCGAGTCAAGGGTCAGCGCTGGCTGGCGTCGCTGACCTCGCCGACGAGCTCCTCCAGCACGTCCTCGAGGAACACCACGCCCTGGTTGCTGCCGTCGGCGTCGACCACGCGGGCCAGGTGGGCGCCGGTGCGCTGCATGGTGGCCAGCACGTCCTCGACCTCGTCGCCGGGGGCCACCGTGGCCAGCCGGCGGACGCGCTTGAGCGGCACCGGCTGGGTGTGCTCCTCCTCGTCGGCGTAGAGCACGTCCTTCAGGTGCAGGTAGCCGGCGAGGTCGCCTGAGGCGTCGGTGAACGGGTAGCGCGAGAAGCCATGGCGGGCGACGAGGCGCTCGACGTCGTCAGGCGTGGCCCCGATCGGCAGCGTGACCAGCTGGTCCAGCGGCACGGCCACCTCGCCGGCGACCCGGTCGCTGAACTCGATCGCGCCGCGGACCATGCCGTGCCGCTCCCCTTCGATCAGCCCTTCCCGGTGGCTCTCGGCGACGATGTGCTGGACCTCCTCGGCGGTGAAGGCGGAGGCGATCTCGTCCTTGGGCTCGACGCCGACCAGTCGAACGAAGGCCTTGGCCACCCCCTCCATCAGCCGGATGACCGGGCGCAGGCCCCGGGCGATGTAGAGCAGCGGCGGCGCCAGCGCCAGGGCCGCCTTGTCCGGACCGGCGATGGCGAGGTTCTTGGGCACCATCTCGCCGACGACCACGTGCAGGTAGGCCACGATGAGCAGCGCCAGCACGATGGCGACCGGGTGCGCCGCTCCCGCGGGCAGGTGCACCGCATGGAGCACCGGCAGGATCAGCTCGTGCAGCGCCGACTCGGCCACGGCACCGAGCCCGAGCGAGCAGAGCGTGATGCCGAGCTGGGCCGCGGTCAGCAGGGAGGCGATCTGCTCCAGCGCCTCGAGGCTGACCTGCGCGCGCCGGCTGCCCTCCTCGGCCATCGGCTCCAGCTGCGAGCGCCGCGCCGCCATGACGGCGAACTCGGCGCCGACGAAGAAGGCGTTGCCCAGCAACAGCAGCAGCGACAGCCACAGGGCCAGGGACGGGCTCATGCTCGCTCCTCCGCCCGCTCGCCGGTATGCCGGGTGCCCGCCTCGTCGTCCGGCCCGGGCGGGTGCGGCGTGAACCTCAGCCGGTCCACGCGCCGCCCGTCCATGGCCTCCACCCGCACGGTCCAGCCGGGGACCGTGACGGTGTCGCCGACGACCGGGACGCGTCCCAGCGCCGCCATGACGAAGCCGCCGACGGTCTCGTAGGCCGGGCCCTCGGGCACGTCGGCGCCGAGGCGGTCGTGCACCTCGTCGGGCCGCCACAGCCCGGGCACGGTCCACGACCCGTCGGTCATCTCCCGGCCGGTGGTGCGGCTGCGGTCGTGCTCGTCGCTGACCTCCCCGACGATCTCCTCGATGACGTCCTCGAGGGTCACCAGCCCCGAGGTGCCGCCGTACTCGTCGACCACCACGGCGAGCTGCATGCCCGACCCGCGCAGCAGGAGCAGGAGGGGATCGAGCCGGATCGTCTCGGGCACGAGGGTCGGGTCGATCATCAACGCCGAGACGGGCACGTCCGCGCGCCGCTCGTGCGGCACCGCGATGGCCCGCTTGACGTGGACGAGGCCGTCGACGTCGTCCCAGTCCTCGCCGATCACGGGGAAGCGCGAGTGGCCGGTGCGCCGGGCCAGGCGCAGCACGTCGGCGGCGGAGGCGGTGCGCTCGATCGCGGTGCACCGCACCCGGGGTGTCATCACGTCGGCGGCGGTCTGCTCCCCGAAGTCCAGCGAGCGGGTCACCAGGCGCGCGGTCGTCTCGTCGAGCGTGCCGGCCTCCGCCGAGCGGCGCACCAGCGAGGCGAGCTCCTGCGGGGTGCGGGCGCCCGAGAGCTCCTCCTGCGGGGTGATGCCGAAGGCCTTGAGCACCAGGTTGGCCGAGCCGTTGAGCACGACGATCAGCGGGCGGGTCACCACCGAGAAGAGGCGCACCGGCACGGCGACCAGCTTGGCCATCCCGAGCGGCTCGGAGATACCGAGGAACTGCGGGACCAGCTCGCCGAAGATCATCGAGAACGCCGTGGCGAGGAACAGCGCCAGTCCGGCGGACACCGGCTCCACCGCGCCCTGCGGCACACCCACGGCCGCCACCGGGGTGGCGAGCAGCCGGCCGATCGAGGGCTCGGCGATGAAGCCGAGGACCAGCGTGGTCAGGGTGATGCCGACCTGGGCCGCCGAGAGCTGGGTCGACAGCTGGCGCAGCGAGGACAGCACCCTCCCCGCGGCGTGGTCACCCTCGTCGACGGCGCGCTGGACGGTGGGCTTGTCGAGCGCGACGAAGGAGAACTCCGCGGCGACGAAGACCGC
>DASSPC010000065.1:0-9554 GCA_035699865.1 Oryzihumus sp.
CCGCTGTCGCGGGGGTTCTCGGCGGCGCGCTGCAGCCCGCGTGACCACCACTGCAGGACCAGTCCCAGCACCGCGGCGGCGAGCAGCAGGCGCAGCAGGGCCGTGCCGAGGTGACCGGTGGAGGCGTCACCCCCGGCCGCCCAGGGCAGCCCGAGCGGCGTCCACGCGAGCACCGGCAGCACCCGGTCGACGGCCCCCGACCAGGAGCCGGCGCGTTCGGAGGTGACCGAGATCGTGGGGCCGAGGAGGACGAGGAGGAGCAGGCCGACCCCGGCCCCGAGCTCGCGGCCGCGCCGGCTCTGCAGCACCGAGGACGCGGCGGTGGTCACCGCGCGGCTGAGCGCGACGCACGTGAGCAGGCCGACCACCGCACCCAGCAGAGCGATGGGGACCGCGGCGACGGTGCGGGAGTACGTGAGCACGGTGGCCAGGCACAGCACCGCACCTGCGGCGCCGGGCACCCCGATCAGCCCGGCCAGCAGGCTGCCGAGGAGCATGTCGCGCCGGGGCACGGCGAAGGTGGCGAACCGGGCGGGGTCCACCGTCTGGTCGACGCCGAAGACGACGAGCGGCAGGACCACCCAGCCGAGGGTGAAGACGCTGCCGGCGATGACCACCACCGTGCGCGCGACGCCGGGGTCCGCGGCGAACCGCAGGGCGACCAGCCCCACGACCGCCATCCCGACCAGGGACAGGGCATAGAGGGCCCCGAGCGCCATGCCGACCAGGACCGCCGTGCTGCGCCGCAGGCTGTTGCGCAGCAGGGTGAGCTTCAGCCGGAGGATGGACGCAACCACGCCAGCGCCTCCCCCACGTCGGTGCGCCCGCCGACGAGCTCGACGAAGCGGTCCTCCAGCGAGCTGCCGTTTTGGACCTCCTCCAGCGTGCCGGCGGCCCGGATCCGTCCCGCCGCGACGATGGCGACGTGGTCGCACACCCGCTGGACCAGGTCCATCACGTGGCTGGACAGCACGACCGTGCCGCCGGAGCCGACGTAGCCGGCCAGGATCTGCCGGATCGTCGCCGCCGACACCGGGTCGACCGCCTCGAACGGCTCGTCGAGGACGAGCACGCGCGGCGCGTGCACGAGGGCGCTGGCGAGGGCGACCTTCTTGGTCATGCCCGCCGAGTAGTCGACGACCAGCGTGCTCGCCGCCTCGGCCAGGCCGAGGGCCTCCAGCAGCTCGCGGGCGCGCGACGTCACCACGTCACGCTCCATGCCGCGCAGCAGCCCCGAGTAGGTCACCAGCTGCTCGCCGGTGAGCCGGTCGAACAGGCGCAGGCCGTCGGGCAGGATCCCCACCAGCCCCTTGGCCCGCACCGGGTCGGCCCACACGTCGACGCCGAGCAGGTGCGCCGACCCGGCGTCCGGGCGCAGCAGGCCGGTCGCCATCGACAACGTGGTCGTCTTGCCGGCGCCGTTGGGGCCGACGAGGCCGTAGAAGGAGCCGCGGGGCACGTCCAGGTCCAGCGCGTCCGCCGCGGTGGTGGCCCCGAACCGCTTGGTCAGGGCGCGCAGGCTCAGGGCGGCGTCGGGGTCCGGCGGGCGGGGGTCCATGCCGGCGACGCTAACAACAAACGCCTGTCCGCTCAGGGGTTTTGGCCGACCGCGGCCCGGCGCCCGGACCCCGGGTGGCTGGGCGCGCAGGAGCGCGATTTCCCTTGCGGGTCAGCCGATCTCGCGGGGTGACCCCCCGGCGAGGTCGACCACCTCCATGCCCTCGGGGCCGAAGCTGCCCACGTGGTGCAGGTACAGCGCGCGGCCCACCTCGCTCAGGATCGCGTCGTGCACCGGCACGGCATACCGGGGGGCGATGCTGCGCGCGAAGGCGAGCGTGTCGCGCACCGCGCACCACGGCGCCGCCAGCGGCAGGGCGAGCACGTCCACCCCACCGGGCTCGACGTCGTAGGCGTCGCCGGGGTGGAACAGGCTCGGCTCGCCGTCGGCGCGCAGGACGACACCGGTGTTGCCGACGCGCGGCACCTGGTCGTGGTTGACGGCGTGCAGCCGGCCGACCGGGGTCACCTCGACCGGGCCGATCCGGGTGGCCTCGCCGGGGACCAGGTGCTGCGCGGCGATGTCCGACTCCAGCAGCACCTCGGCGGTCTGGGCCTCGACCAGCAGCCGCGCACCGGGGTTGAGCTCGAGCAGGCGCGGCAGCCGCTCGACGTCGACGTGGTCGCTGTGCTGGTGCGTGACCAGGATGGCGTCGAGGTCCACCAGCTCCTCGAAGCCGGGGCTGAAGGCGCCGGGGTCGATGAGGATCCGCTGGTCAGCGGTCTCCACGAGCAGGCACGCGTGTCCGAGGTGGGTCAGTCGCATGCCGGCAACATAGCGCCGACCTCAGCCGGCGCGGGCGACCCGGCCACGGCTGGGCCGGTCGGCCGCGACGTCCGTCCGGGCAGTGAGCCGCAGCTCCACCTCCTGCTCGAGCTCGGCCATCCGCGCACACGCACAGTCCCGGCCCGGCGCATCGGGATCGCACCTCGCCGACCCGGTCGCCGTGGCATGACACCGGCCCAGCTCGAGCTCCCTGCGGACCCGGGCCAGCTCGACGAGCAGCTCCCCGTTGCTCAGAAGACTGTTGCTCAGCAGACGGCGTTCCTCTGGCATCTGCGCGACCTCCCCGCGGACCGCCGTCGGGCGGCCCTGTCTCCCGAAAGTAGGCACCCTGCCGGAGGCCGACCTCCACCAGACGTCCTAGGACAGGGCCGGCCCTACGCCTGATGGCGTACGGCGGGGCGGCGCCTCGCCCAGGCGCCGCTCGATCTCCGCCTCGATGGCGAGGAGCCGGTGGCAGGTGCACCCCGGACCGGGGTGGGCCGGCACCCTGGCGCGGTCGATCTCCACGGTCGGGCAGCCGCGCCGCTCGGCGCGGGCACGCTCGCGGCCGAGCTCCAGCAGCAGCTGGTGGTTGTCGAGCAGGGTCAGGTCAGTACGCACGTCATCGCCTCCCACGCACACGTGTCCCCGTAGTCCCGCCCCTCGGCAGTATGTCGCCCGGGACCGGCGCGCCACCGGCGTTTGCGCCAACTTCACCGACCTTCGGACCTCGTTGCGGTGCTCGCCAGGTGGTTACAGTGCCTGGATGCGGGCGGGACGACTGGTGGGGCTGGCGCTGGGCGCGGTGGTGCTGGCGGGGTGCAGCAGCGGGACGACGAGCTCGGCACCGACCTCCTCGCCGACCTCCTCCTCCGCCTCGAGCGAGGCCACCACGGCCGCGACGTCGGCGGGCACGGGCGCCCCACCGTCGACGTCCCCGCCCCGCCGCGCGGTCCCCCGGCTGGACCACGTCGTGGTCGTCGTGATGGAGAACCACACCGCGAGCGCGGTCCTCGGCAGCCCCGATGCGCCGTTCCTCAACGGGCTGGCACGCACGGGCGCCACCCTCACCCGGTCGTATGCCGTGGCGCACCCGAGCCAGCCCAACTACCTCGCGCTGTTCTCCGGCTCCACCCAGGGCGTGGCCAGCGACCGGTGCCCGCTGACCTTCAGCGGGCCCAACCTCGCGACCTCCCTGCGCGCCGCCGGGCGCACGTTCGCGGGGTACTCCGAGGACCTGCCCTCGGTCGGGTTCACCGGCTGCACCGCCGGGGACTACGCGCGCAAGCACAACCCGTGGGTGGACTTCCCCGCCGTGCCGGCCGCGGCGAACCTGCCGATGACCCGGTTCCCCTCCGACCCGGCCAGGCTGCCCGTCGTGGCCTTCGTCGTGCCGAACCTCGCGCACGACATGCACGACGGCACCGTCGCCGAGGGGGACGCCTGGCTGGCCCGGCACCTCGGCGGCTACGCGCGGTGGGCACGCACCCACAACAGCGCCCTCGTCGTGACCTGGGACGAGGACGACGACAACCACGACAACCGCATCGCCACCCTGGTGGTCGGCGCCCACGTGCGCCCGGGACCCTACGCCGGGCGTGTGGACCACTACGGCGTGCTGCGGATGCTGAGCGACGTGGCCGGCGCCCGGCCGGTGGGACGGGCTGCCGGGGCTGCACCGATCACCGCGATCTGGGACGGTTGAGGCCGAGGAGGTCGACATGACACCGCAGGAGCTGCTGCTCGACGCGTTCGGTCGCGTCCGGGAGGGGGTCGCGGACCTCGTGACCGGGATGACGGCCGAGGACCTGGCCTGGCGGCCCGGGCCGAAGGCGAACTCGGTCGCGTGGCTGGTCTGGCACCTGACCCGCATCCAGGACGACCACGTCGCCGGGGTCGCCGGCACCGACCAGGTGTGGGCCACCGGCGGCTGGCACGACCGGTTCGCGCTCCCGTTCGACCTGCGTGACACCGGGTACGGCCACGACGCCGACCAGGTCGCCGCGGTCCGGCCGGCCTCGGGTCGCCTGCTCGCGGACTACCACGACGCGGTGCACGCCCGGACGGTCAGCTTCCTGGGCAGTCCGGAGGCGGCCGACCTGGACCGGGTCGTCGACACGAGGTGGGACCCGCCGGTGACCCTCGCCGTGCGCCTGGTCAGCGTCATCGGGGACGACATGGCCCACCTGGGGCAGGCGCAGTACGTCCGCGGGCTCCACGCCGGGCAGTGAAGCCGGTGGAGCGGCATCAACGGACCCTCCGGCCCACGGCCGTCCGGACGCACGACAGCCCGTCGCGCAGGGCGCGACGGGCTGTCGGGGTGACCGGGCTCAGCGGTGCCGGTAGACGAGTCGTCCGCGAGTCAGGTCATAGGTGCTGAGCTCCACGACCACTCGGTCCTCCGGCATCACACGGATGCGGTGACGCCGCATCCGGCCGGACAGGTGGGCGAGCACGTTGTGACCGTTGCTCAGCTCGACCCGGAACATGGTGTTCGGGAGGCTCTCGGTAACGGTGCCCTCGACCTCAACAGCGTCAGTCTTCGTCTTCGACATGCACGATCCTTCCGGTAGGCGACGCATACGTCCCCGGACTCCGGGGAGCAGGCTCCGGTGCCACCAGGAAGTCCCGGGCGAACCGGTCCGGCGACACTCAGCGCGTTGACCCGTCGATGCCGGCCGGCGGCGGGGACCACAACCTGGCCCGGCAGACGGAGGCGGACCGAGATGGTCCGCGCACAGGACATAACACCACAGCCAGGGCCGTTGTTCCCGGATGAGGCGCCGTGGCCCACCTCACGTTCTGCCAGCACCTCGAGCGGCGGCCGTGTCCGAGGCCGCCTCAGGCGGCGGCGGTGACGCCGACCCGCTCGGCCTCCCGCGCCACGAGGCGCAGGACCGGCCGGCCCATCGCCGTGACGAACGGACCCACCAGCGCCCAGTAGCGCTGGAAGTGCCGGCGCGCCTCCTCGTCGGTGCACCGCACCCGCACATCCGTCACGAGCACCGACCCGCCGGGGCCGTACGGCATCACCGAGAAGCCCCAGGCGCCGACGCCGCACCCCGGACGGTGCAGCTCGCGGAACTCCTCCGGCGTCCAGTCGATGCGCCCGTACCCGCGCTCCCACCAGCGCCCGACGAAGCCCAGCACGAGCTCCTCCCCCGGCTCCTCGGCGAGCAGCTGGAAGCCACCGTCCTCGGCCACCAGCTGCTCGAAGCCGAACCGCGCCGGCACGGTGGCATCGGCCACCGCGGGCCGGACGACCCGGTCGAACAGGACCCGCGCCCGGTTGGGCACGGCCACCACCGGCGAGGCGAGGAAGTCGACCCGCCGGATCGCGCCGAACGTCGCCGCGGGCGGCGCCTCCACGACCCGGGCCAGCGCCACCCGGCGCTCCCAGGCCCCGAGCTCGTTGTCGATCAACATGACACCCTCACTGGTCGGCCACACGTGTGCGGCCCAGCCTGTGCCGGGGGCCGGCACCGACCCAGTGCCGGAGGTCCCGACGGCTACCTCGCGGCCGTCTCAGCCCCGGCCACGACTGTGAGGTGGGCCTCCAGGAAGGCGACCAGGTCGGCATACCGGTCGGTCCAGTCGCGGCCGGAGACGTCGAGGCTCAGCGTCCGCACCGGCAGGGAGGGCAGCAGGGCCAGCTCGACCGCGCGCCGGTGGCGCATGAACTCGACGAGGCCGTCGAAGCCGGACAGCCCGTGGGCCGGCCCGTAGCCCTGCCCGACGTGGTAGTCGATGACGAAGTCCAGCCACTCCGGGGGCCGCTGGGCCGCTGCCGCCGCCAGGACCGGCGCGGGGTCCCCGGCGTCGAGGTGGACCAGCAGCGGGTCCAGCGGCGCCGCGGCCTCTGCCAGGGCCCGGACGTGCGCCGCGAGGTCGGCCGCCGGGCGGTCGTGCCGGGCGAGCAACGCGCAGACCGGGTTCTGCAGGAACACGCACTCGACGACATAGACCGCCTGCTCGTCGCGGACCTCGCCGGCGAAGCGCCGCCAGCTGTCCAGCAGCACACGGGTGTGGACGTGTGGCGGGACGTCACCGTCGTAGGCGTCCAGGGCACGCAGCCGCTCACGCAGCGGACCCGGCCAGTGCGCCCGCTCGCGGTCACGCACCAGCCACAGCTCGTCCCGCCGCTGCGCGGTGCGGGCCAGCTCGGTGCGCTCGTCGGGGAAGTCCGCCAGCACCTGCTCGAGCTGGGCGCCGGTGAGGACGGCCACCTGCTCGAAGTCGACGGGGTGGTCGGTGCGGCCCTCGGCAAAGCGCCGGACCGGCACTCCCCGCTGCACCAGCCAGTCCTCGACGAACGCGGCTGCGGTGGACTTGCCCGACCCGGGCAGCCCCTCGACCATCACCAGCTGAGCCACGGCCCGCTCCCCTCGTCTGCCTCGACGCGCCACCGTAGTGGCGCGTCGAGGCAGCCGGCGGCGATTACCGGACAGGTATGCCGTGTCGCGGCCGTGCGAGCGCGCGGACCGGTCGGTCGCAGGTTCGTCGCGTGGGTCGCACGGGCTGCCATGCCGCCCACGCGACGGACGTGTCACCAGGCCACAGGGAGCGCGCCGAACGTCCCGGGTCGACGGGGTTGCCCGGGACGGGGACGGCCGGACGCCCTCAGATCGCGGAGCGGGCCAGCGGGGTCGTGCGCCCGCACGACGTGCACGTCGCGTGCCAGCCGGCGGAGGTCCGCACGGTGGTCAGGGAGAAGGGGCTCTTGCACGCCGCGCAGTAGCGCGCGACGACACGGCGGAGACGCAGGGTCTGGGTGCGGGTCTGGGTCGAGGGAGCCATGCCAAGGATGGTGCGCACTACCGGGGAGCCCGCTCTCCACCAGATGACGTAGACGGACCTGATCAAGGACGGAGGTCCCGGATCGGACCGGGCCCCGACGACGGACCCTGACTGCACGGCTCCCGGCGGCTTTGCCAATCACGGCCTCCGCCGCTGGGGATCCGCGTAGATTGACTGTGCGTCTACAGGGGTGAATCGCACATCGCCAGCGGTCGGTGACCGCGCGAGGACAAGGACGACGATGACCGAACCGAGCCAGGCCCCGCTCCAGCCGCCCGCGGTCGTGCCCGGTGAACCGGTCCTGACGCTGACCGCGCCGGCACCGCCGCAACCGGTGGCCGCCACCGCCGCCCCGCGGCTCGCGCCCGCGGTCGAGCCCGCCGCGCTGCCCGGCCTGGACGCCAAGGTCGACGCCTACCTGGGCTCGCTCATGGCTGCCGCCCCGCGGTCCCCGGAGTTCACGGCCAAGGCCACCGACGTGCGGACCATGGGCGACGAGGACATCCGCCGCACCGCCGAGACCTCCAACCGGCTGCTCAGCTCGCCGGTGCGGGCGATGAAGGAGGGTGGGCTCAGCGAGGGCTCCAAGGTGGGGTCGACGCTGCTCGAGCTGCGGCGCACCGTGGAGGACCTGGACCCCAAGCAGGCCCAGGGCGCCCGCCGGCTGCTCGGCGTGATCCCCTTCGGCGACCGGATGACCGACTACTTCCGGCGCTACCAGAGCGCCCAGAGCCACCTCGAGGCGATCCTGCACGCCCTGCGCGACGGGCAGGACGAGCTCGGCAAGGACAACGCCGCGCTGAACCTCGAGAAGCAGCAGCTCTGGGACGCGATGGCCCGGCTCAACCAGTACGTCTACGTCGCCGAGCGGCTCGACTCCCGGCTGGCGGCGGCGATCGTCGACCTGCAGGCCAGCGACCCCGACAAGGCCGCCGCGGTCCGCGACGACGTCCTCTTCTACGTCCGGCAGAAGCACCAGGACCTGCTGACCCAGCTCGCCGTGTCGATCCAGAACTACCTGGCCATCGACATCGTCATCAAGAACAACCTCGAGCTGATCAAGGGCGTCGACCGGGCCTCCACGACCACGGTCGCGGCGCTGCGCACGGCGGTCATCGTCGCCCAGGCCCTGGGCAACCAGAAGCTCGTGCTCGACCAGATCACCGCGCTCAACACGACGACCTCGGACATGATCCAGCGGACCTCGGAGATGCTGCGGGACAACTCGGTCCAGGTGCAGCAGCAGGCGGCCTCGGCGACCATCGGCCTGCCACAGCTGCAGGCGGCGTTCCAGAACATCTACCAGACCATGGACGCCATCGACACGTTCAAGGTGCAGGCCCTGGACACGATGGCCGCCACCATCGGCACGCTGGAGAACGAGGTCACCAAGTCGCGGGAGTACCTCGACCGGGTCTCCCGCCAGGACGAGCGGATCGCCCACGGCTCGCTCGACCTGGGCCTGCCCGGCGGCCGGCGCTGAGCAGCGACACCAGGGAGACCACCGTCATGGCCTGGCTGGGCGACCTGCTGGCACGCATCACCGGTCACCGCGAGGAGGCCGGTCGCGTGGAGCTGCCGCGCGTGCCGACCAGCCAGGACCTGCTGGACTCCCTGGACCGGGTCGAGGCGATGGTGGCCGACGGCGCGGTCCCCGCCGTGGTGGCCTCCCGCGTCGGCCGGGTCTGCGCCACGGTGCGCGACACGATCCCCCGCCTGCCCAGCCTCGGCGCCGGCAGCCCCCAGGCCTACTCGGTCATGGCGACGGCCACCGACTACCTGCCCGAGGCCATCGGCGGCTACCTGCGCCTGCCGCGCGAGTGGGCCGACAGCCGCCCGGTGGACGGCGGCCGGACCTCGCTGATGGTGCTCATCGACCAGCTCGACCTGCTCGGCGTGACGATGGACAAGGTCTTCGACGCCGTATGCCGTGCCGATGCCACCGCGCTCGTGGCGCACGGGCGGTTCCTGGCCGAGAAGTTCGGGCCCGCCGCGGGCGGCGGGAGCCTGGCCCTCGACGCCCGGACCGCGACGCCGGGGGTGCCCGGTGCGCTCGAGCCTCCGACCGGGACCGGGCCGGCATGACCCGCACCGTGGACCGGTCACCGACCCTGCGGGAGGCCCTGGACCGGCTTGTCGACGTCGGCGCCGCTGCGGGGGTGCCGGGTGAGGTGTCCCGCGCGGAGGGCCTGTCACTGGCCGCCGCCGTCGCCGAGTCGGCCCCGGGGGCGGCGCCGGCCTGGGCCGCTGTGGCAGGGGACGCTGCCGGCACCCGCGACTTCTTCGACGCCGCGGCGCGGGGCCGCCGCTGGCGTGCGGCGCCCACGGTCACCCTGTCCGGGCTGGCCGCCGAGGGGTCGCCCCACGCCGCCGACTACGCCCGCGCGCTGGCCGAGGTCTCCTCGGCGGCGTGCGGCCTGGGCGAGCCGACGAT